>JACCTF010000186.1 GCA_013812565.1 Pyrinomonadaceae bacterium
CGTCCGGGCTTCTGCTCGGCCGCAACGACTTGATCGAAGCCGCACACCTAAACAACAATCCGCATTCGGACACGATCGGCCGCACCGCCAAAGTTGGCAAAGAGGATAACATGGGCCTTCTCGCCGCAGTCGAGGTGCGGTGGACAGAGGTGCGGTGGAACGCGCGTGGACTACGCGCTAGAACTCTTCCTTCGGGAACGGTCGAAGCGTGCTCAGTAGGCTTCGACCATTTGAGAAGCTTGGCCAATCTGCTTCAATTATGTCGGTGTCGCGTCACCTGGACGAACAACCCTCTATCCACGGATCTGCAGAGCGAGGCTGTCCCGAAGTCTCGTTGGAGGAAGCGTCTCGCGCGCCGTCCCGATCAATGGCTGTCACGTCCGCGAACGCCGTTTCGGGCCAATGTCCGGGTTTGGCGACAACCCTGGAGTTGGTGCCGCTGTAGGAATCGGGCTCCTACCTGGTAATGTGCCGGATCGCACCCAAACGAAGCGGTAGATCCACCGCGTGAACTGCCGAACGTCGCTCGAGTAACATCAGAATTGCTGGAGATGGTCTCGATAATCAGTAGACCGATCGCTTCTGTACAGTGCCCTTGCTGGCGAAACTGAACCGTGGCTCCGAATTTTGTTGTGCCCAGGATCTGCCCGGCCAAATATTCGCCGCTGTGTCCCGTCGATTGCTTTATCGTGTCCTGTTTCAAACGCACAGCTTGTCGAGTTTGCTCCTGCTCGGGGTGGCGTGTGAATGCAAGGCGAAGACCCTTTCTATTTCCCGCTTCTTGCTGAATACCGGCACTCGACCTTTACTTAATGGCTCGTTCTGGCTGTTTCAGACCACCGAAGCGCGAGCTTCCGCGTCAACATGTCGCGCCCTTATACACCAGCCGTCGCTCACTGCATCACAACCAACCTGATATAAACCAGGATGACGGGTTAGCGCTTTGTTGCTGAACAAGGCAGGCATGGCAAAATGTCTCCAAGGATCCTTTCCTGTTTGCGCCACAGCGCGTGTTCAAAGATGTGGTGCATTCATAGGGCAATCTCCGAGGTTTAGATAATGCGAATCTTGCCGTTTTCGGTGGCAATACTTGTAACAGCCGCTCCGTGTTTGCGTGCGCAGGTCACGGTGCCCATGTCGCAGTACGACTACGGGCGCACAGGAGCCAACCTCAACGAGTGGATTCTAAGTCCATCGACTGTCGATTCCAACCGTTTCGGTAAGATCTTTTCGAGAAGTGTAGACGATAGCGTCTATGCCCTGCCTTTGATAGTTCCAAATCTCGATATTTCGGGTCAATGCCGCAATGTTTTGTTTGTTGCGACCATGGGAAACACCGTTTACGCCTTTGATGCCGACGATCCGGCACGGGTTGAGCCGTACTGGTCCAAAAATCTTGGGACACCGGCTCCGGGCGACAGCTGGATCGGGCCCGTTCACCATGGCATACTCGGAACGCCCTTTATCGATGTACCGACGGGCACTATTTATGTGGTCACGATGACCCGAAAAGAGAAGGACTCAAATCTGTGGGTTCATGCCCTCGACATTTACAACGGTAACCCTAAGTACAACTCGCCCCAGCTCCTGGCATTTCCATTCGCTGGAGCTGAAACGCTCACGAACGTGAAAGGGGGACTGCAACGGGCCGGATTGCTCGTAGTAAACGATGTACTCTATATCGCGTTTGGGAATATCGTTCCGGATCCGAAAGACCAACACTGGTCGCAGGAAGGCTTCGTACAGAGCTTCAATGCCCGCGATCTGACACAACGGCTGGGGGTCTTCCAAAGCACCCCAACCGGGCGGAAAGGCGGCATCTGGCAGGCCGGTCGAGGAATCGCTGCTGACGCTCGCGGCAATATATTTGTTGCGACTGCCGGCGGGAGTTATGACGGAGTGACCAACTTCGGCAGCAGCGCACTAAAGTTTGCTCCCGGTACCCTGAAGCTTGTCGACTGGTTTACGCCCAAGGACCACGAGTTTCTGTTTTTCCAAAATATCGATCTAAGCGCAGGCGGGGTGACGCTCATACCCAACTCGCCGCTCATGTTTGCCGGCGGTAAAGAAGGTGTGATTTTTCTGATCAACCGCGAGAATATGGGCAAATTGGAGGACGAGAAAGGCGTACCTGTACAGCGATTTAAAGCCACGAACGGCTGCGGTAGGAAGGACTGCGCGCAAACTCTCGGAACCGCGTTCTGGGCACGCAAAAAGGATGGGATCTTGTACGTGTGGGATCGTAATGATTTCCTGAATGCCTACGATTTTATCGACGGACGGTTCGTAACCACTCCGTCGGCTGTCAGCATTGAAAAAAGAGGCATGAACGGCGGCCCCACAGTGTCAGCAAACGGGTCTGACATAGCAAGCGGCATCGTATGGTCTGCGACCACGCAATCGACGAAAAGTGGCGGACTGGCTCCGGGGACGCTCCGTGCATTTCGCGCTTCCAACATTCGCGAGGAAATTTACAACAGCGATACCAATGCAGAACGCGACGCCCTCGGACATTTCACCAAGTTTGCTCCCCCCGTGGTGGCGAACGGGAAGGTGTACGTTCCTACGCAGTCCAAGGCCGTGGTTGTTTACGGGGCGCTTTGCAGCAATGACGTGTCATCGCTCGTGCAGGTGCAAACGGGAAGGCGGAGCGGGGAGCCGAACGATACGTACACTCAGTCGATCACGATCAAGAACACTTCCTCTCACGCGATCGGCGCACCGTTCTACATCGTTGTCGACAATCTCGGCTCTGGAGGAACTCTTGTCGATGCTGCCGGTGTGAACTCCTGCGCTGTGCCGGCGGGAAGCCCATTCATCCGATCGACAAGCGCTCCGCTGTGGCTACCCCCGCACGCATCGTTCACGGAGACGTTTAGGCTGAAGCTTTCTCCAAAGACAAGTGCCTTCAAGATTCGCGTTCTCACCGGTTCAACCCAACCTTAAACCACGTCGTACTCGCGACGGTTAGTACTGAATTGAGCCTGGGGTTTCGAGCCTCACGCGAAACAGACTCTTCTGCCCGGTGATATATAGCATCCGAAGATCCTTGTCGCCGAAGGCGCAGTTGCGAGGGTTTTCAGGTACCGGAATTACTCCGAGCGACTCTCCTTTGGCTGAGTACACCGCGATCCCACGGGCGGTGATCAGCAGATTGCCTTTCATGTCCGTGCGCATGCCATCGGGACCACCGGGCAGGTTTGGGATCAGTACGCGCTCGTTGGTCGCCTTGCCCTGGTTATCGACGTCGTAGGCGCGAACGTTACGTTCATCGGTGTTGGCAACGTAGAGAATCTTGCCGTCGGGAGACATTGCAATCCCATTCGGGCGTCCTTTGGGCTGTGTGATCAGGTCCATCTTCCCGTCAGGAGAGATGTGGTACACGCCGTAGAAATCCAATTCGCGCTCGGCAAGCGGCGTAAACAGCGGGTCGGTGAAGTAGATGTGCCCATCTCGGCGGATGACGATATCATTGGGCGCATTGAGCCGTTTGCCGTTCCAGCGGTCGGCGATCGTCTCTATTCTCCCGTCTTTCAAAATGCGAACTACTCGTCGAGACTGGTACTCACAGGTGTACAGCCGGCCCTGCCGGTCAAAGGTGTTGCCGTTGCCGCCGTTGGTGTCCTTGCGGAATACGGTGACACCCTTCCCTGGATCGTATCGGTGAAGAATGCTTGTCGAGAAATCGCTGAAGAGCAGGTAGCCCTCTCGCGACCAGACGGGACCCTCTGCTCCCGGAAACCCCGTTGCCAATTGCTCCACTTTCAGTGACGAGAAGTCTTCCGCGCCGAGTGCCCACGCCGCCGCGAGTACGAACATTAGAAGTCGGGCAAAGCGCATGGTCTAATCTATCAACCGCAGACGCCGAACTTCTCGGGAACGTGAAACGTTGAGTGGGCGGTCGCCCGGTACAATGACCGCCATGCACCGGTCTCGGCGTGAACCGAGTGCCATCAGGCCTGGGGACTACCGCTTGTCCGTCCCCGTTAGGTCAAATAACTCATGCGGCCCGAGTGTAGTATCGAAGTAAACCGCCGAGGCGCTGCTTGCAAACAATCCGCGCTCCTGAATCGTACATGCCAGCAGGAGCAGGGAATAGCAGCAGATTTCGCTTGCCCTGATGATTTCGCTCCTCGTGGTAATGCGTGACATATTGAGCCAGAGCTCTTCGAAGCGAGGCCTCGCCAAACAGGATCAGCTTTGACAGGCACTCCTCCTTGACAGATCGGACCCATCGCTCGGCAAAGGCATTCAGATTCGGAGAGCGGGCAGGGAGCTTCAGCGGTAGCACACCTCCGCCGCGCAACATGGATCGAAAGCTGGAGCAGAACTTTGTATCGCAGTCGTGCAGGACATAGCGCTGGTCGCGGAGCGTGCCGAATTCGGAATCGGACAGATTGCGCGCAACTTGCTCCATCCATTCCGCCGTGGGATGACGCGTGATGCCGGCCACGGTGACCTTCCTTGTGTCCAGCTCGATGACAAACAGAACGTAGTACGTCAACAGACCTCGCCACGTCAGGACCTCGGCGGTAAAGAAGTCCATCCCTGCGGTAACGGCCATATGTGATGCTATGAAGTCCTTCCATGCGGTGGTCTGAGTTCTTTTCGGAGCCGGCGCGATCCCGTGTCGGCGCAGTACATTGCCGACGGTTTGATCCGAGACCTTGTGTCCGAGGTTGGACAGGGCACCGGAGATGCGATCGTATCCCCAGCTTGAGTTTTCCCGTGCGAGCTGTACGATGAGGCTTGCCACGTCGGGGCTAATCGCGGGCCGCCCGGGATACGAGCGCTGCTTCGATCCGTCGAACTTCTGGGCAACCAGCTTTCGGAACCACCCCAGGATGGTTTCGGGTCGGGCCACTGACGCAACCTTCTCCAGACCCTTTCGGCCGAGCCGTTTTCCGATCTCGGCGAGCGTGGAACGCTCATCACTCGTAAGCCGGAGCCGAGCTGGCAGGTGTGCCCTGAGGATTCGGTTCTCCGCCGCAAGATACTCGACCTGTAGCAGCAACTCCTGGTTGATCAGCCCGCTGACATACGCCAGAACACGAACCCATTGACGACCTTTCATCCAAATTGCATGTTCTCAGATGCGCTGTTCTGAACCAGTTATGAGTATTTTGACCCTACGGGGTTCACCCGTTCGAAAAAACAAGATCAAAAAAGCAGCTTCAATGCGAATTGGATCTGCCGCGGCGGCAGACTCTGCCCGGTAACAGTGCCGAACTGTGGAGTCCCGAAAGAGGCGTTTGGCTGCGACAGATTTGTATGATTCAACGTATTGAAGACTTCGAAGCGAAACTGCAGGCGGGCGCGTTCACTGAGGCGCGCATCTTTCATCAGGGAAGAGTCAAGGTTCCAGACTGCAGCGTGAACAACTTGTCGCCGAATACTCAAATGCCTTTGATGAGTGGCGAAGGCTAGTCGGCCATGCCGTCGCGCTTGCAGGCAAACGGCAGACTTCCGTTTACCTCGCCAAGCTACAAGAGGCAATCGCGGCACAGTGCCAGGTTGCAGTCTGCCGAGAGCACTTGAGTGATCACCGACGGATCCACGGCTGCGGACAGACATTTTAAGAATCAATAAGAGTCGGTAGAGCACGGCGCGCCGGGTTGACCTGCCCACACC
>JACCTF010000194.1 GCA_013812565.1 Pyrinomonadaceae bacterium
GCGCTCGCTGTCGCGGGCGTCGAGCACTTACTTGCCGCCCAGCGCGCGGCCCTGGAGAAGGCGGCTTCATAATGAGCGAAAACCACAGGTGCCGAGAGGGACGAGTGTCACGAATCATGACGCGTCCCGAACCTTTGAAGAAAGCTGGTTCGTGCCGTCTATGAGGATTCTGAGAACGTCGCAGCGGGCAACACGCCCCGGCGCCCTGTGCATCTGACGGGGCGGTTGAGCCTGCACCCCAAGTTGCGAATCATTAGTGTAGTAAACAAAAGGAGTTGTTGTTGAGTATGCGCCGCTTTGTCGTTCTTCCAGCTTACGTCGTTATGTTCGGGCTTTGTTACATCGCTGCGGTAGGCGTCGCAACGGCGCAGACACAAACTGTGACGAGCGACAAAGTCGAATACACCGTAGAGCTTCCTTCGCAGACGTGGCGCGTCGTGACGCAACCGGATGGCGTTCAGCAGCACATGGAGTTTGTGTATGGCGACCGTAGCGACGGATTCTTGCGCATACGCAAAGAGGTGGTTGATCAAGGCGCTACGGCGACTGATCTCGCCCGCCGTGATCAAGAGCAGAAGTTGCGTTACGCGCCCGGTTATGTGGAAGGCAAACAAGAGAAGTTTGTTGGGCGCACAAACGGCGTCATCGCATCCTATGAATATACCAACGCCGGTAAGCCAATGGCCGGGCGTATCTACTACCTTCAAACAGACCCGCGCACCATCTACACGCTTCACTTCACCGGCGCCCGTGACAAGCTCGCGCGCATACGCAGCCAAACAGACTTCATCGCACGCAGCTTTCAGCTAAAGTAATCAAAAGAAGGCAGTAGTCAGAAGACGGTAAACAGAATATAAAGCCGAGACTATTGTCTTACATTCTGCCTTCTGCCTCCTGACTCCTGCCTTCTTCAAGGGCTAAAAGCGCATCGAGCAGTTCCGATTCTTCATCCTCAGCGATGGTGCGTAGGTCTAACACAACCCGGTCATCCACAATTCGTGCGATTACGGGCGGTCGAGCCTCACGCAGCAACTGTTCAAGCCGCACGGCTGTTGACTCTCGATGTGAAAGCGCGATGAGCGCTGTCGGCGGGTGTGTCATGGGCGCTGAGCCGCCGCCAATAGCCGATTGTCCAACGATGATTTCGCTCTGCCATAGATTTAAAGAAGATCGTCTGTGCAAGCGGCGGGCAAACGCTCGCGCCCGCTTTTGAAGTTGAGCAAGCGGCTCGGCAAGCATCCGGAGCGCGGGCACTTCTGTGAAAGATGCGCCACGGGCGTGGGCTTCAAGCGTCGCTTCAAGTGCCGCGAGCGCCAGCTTATCAGCACGCAACGCACGGTAGAGCGGAGCTCGCCGCAGGCGTTCGATAAATTCATCACGACCAACAATAAGACCCGCTTGCGCTGCTCCCAATAACTTGTCGCCGCTAAAGGAAACAATGTCGGCTCCACTAGCAAGCGACTCGCGTATCACCGGTTCGTCATCCAAACCAAAAGCCTGCAAGTTAAAGAGCGCGCCCGATCCGGCGTCTTCGTAGAGCAGAAGTCCAGACGTGTGCGCGAGCTGCGCAAGTTCTGCCAGCTTCGGTGCGGCAGTGAAGCCGACAATGCGGTAGTTCGAAGGATGGACGCGCAGGATCAAACGCGTTCTCTCAGTGACGGCGCGACGGTAATCCTCAAGGCGCGTGCGGTTGGTGGTCCCGACTTCAACCATGCGAGTGCCGGACTCGGCCATTACATCGGGCACACGAAAGTCGCCGCCGATCTCGACAAGCTCACCGCGTGAAACAATCGTCTCGCCATTCTGAGCTAAAACCGTGAGCACGAGCAGCGTGGCCGCGGCGCAGTTGTTAACGACAAGCGCCGCCTCGGCTCCCGTCATCTCCATAAGTAGGTTTTCAACGCGCGCTCCGCGTCGCCCGCGTGCTCCGGTCCGCACGTCATACTCAAGCGTGCAGTACCCGGCCGCCTCGTTGGCGACCGCCAGGCGCGCGGCTTCGGACAATGGAGCACGCCCGAGATTTGTATGCAGAATGACGCCGGTCGCATTGATCACCCGCCGAAGCGCCAAAGCTTTGCCGCTCTCGACAGCTCGTCCGAGCCTGCGCGTAGCCTCGGCTAAGAACTCCTCGCGCGAACGCCAACCGTTGCGAGTCATATTCTCCGATGCCTGCCTACGAACCTCTGTGCGTAGTTCCTCAAGGACAGAACGCGCTAACGTCGTGAGCCGCTCTTGACTCGTTTGGTTGAGTAAACGACGTGCCTCGATGGTGCGTAATAGAGCATCAACGGAAGGCAATTCGCGCAAAACCGGTGCTATCTGATCAATCATATCTTTGCAATGAAGCCATTAACAATGCACTTAGCATAACCCGCCTCCGCATGATTACTTCAATAAAGATTATAACCATCGCCGTCGTCATCGTCAGATGAATGTAAAACATCGTTGACACAAGCGTTTACACCGCCTAAACTCACTCGGCGCATCCTGTCCTGGTAGCGCACACTTCCCCCGCCAAGAAAGACTACCCAAATGGCTGAAAACAAATTCACGCGACAAGCCCAGCAAAGAGACAAGCAGCAAAAAGAGAAGAAGATCGTTGTGCGCGATGCGCAACCGGCGGTCGATGAGCAACTCGGTCGACTCGAAGAAGACATGCGCCGCCTCAAAGTAGAGTTCGACATTTTCTTCAACGGTGCATGTCGTCGCCCGCCCTACGATACCAAAGGTCGTGTTGAAACAACGATCAAGCGCCTTGCGGATGAGCGCTCGCTTAGTTTCGCACAGCGTTATCGCTACAACTCTCTGGTCGCACGCTATACCTCCTTCCGCGAACTATGGCAGCGCACCACGCAGGACCGAGAAGAGGGACGCGGCCCCGCCGGCGTCGCCCGAAGCACGCCGCAACGCGAAGCCGAAACGCGATCCACCTTTGTCTGCGCTGATGCACACAGGGATGTAGATCTAATCAGGAATCTGTTCGATGCGCTGACGGAAGCAAAGAAGCGCTGCGATGAACCAAGCGACGATCTCTCGTTTCCCCGTTTTCACCGCACCGTTGCGCTCAAGACCGATGAACTGAAGAAGCAACTGGGTTGTGAGCGTGTGAGATTCTCGATAGGGATTGAGAATGGGCGCGTCAGCTTTAAAGCAAAAGCCGACGAGTAAAACCTAATCACAAACGAAACAGCAAAGCAGCGTGTTCTGTAGATACATACAGGACGCGCTGCTTTGCTGTTAGCCTTGTTGCTTTCGAAACTGCCTTCTCTAGTGTCGAGATGTGCTTGCCGACTGAAGGACCGGAAGCGGTCAGTGGCTTGGCGAAAGCTTCACGGGCGTTATACCGCCTTGGTAACGTTTTCGGCTTGCGGACCCTTAGGGCCTTGCGTCACCTCAAACTCGACTTCTTGACCTTGTTCAAGCGTCTTGAAGCCATCGCCTTTAATAGCGCTATAGTGAACAAAGATGTCAGAAGAGCCAGGCTGTTCAATAAATCCATAACCCTTCGCGTTGTTAAACCACTTGACCTTACCAGTAATTCTGGACATAGCAGACGATCCTCCATTAAGTAAAACCGGCGGCGTAAAGCGGTGAAAGCCTCACCCGCCAACCAAGTCAATGCTCCACCTTCAAACGTGCTCTGAATAACGCTAGGCACGGTTAGAGTGTTGAGCAAACTACGTTGTCGACAGAGAAATCCATGCACAGTGAACCAGCACAAAGCATGCTCATTCACCACACATGGAACAGCAAGAAACCTCTCGAACTCATTTCGGTAATACTTGTAAACCTTGTGCGGGACGGAATTAACCGAAGACCCTTCGTTGAGATGAGGGCGCATACTATGCTAAGGCCAGCAACCCTGTCAAGCACTAATAACAGACATTTCCTCGCTTTTTCTACACTGCCGGTAGCCCGTCGCTCATCTCTTAAGAGCGATGTTTTACCTACGTGCCTTAGTCCCATTTGCTTTAATGACAACCTAGCCCTCACGAGGCAGGTACTGTTTCGGGTTCACCGGCTGATCGTTGATGCGTACTTCGTAGTGCAAGTGTGGACCTGTGGAGCGACCAGTTGAACCGACGCGGCCTAGCATTTCACCACGCTCTACCGTTTGACCAACCGCAACGTTTATTTGTAACAAGTGCCCGTACCGAGTCATCACATTGCCGCCATGATCTACAATTACTATCTGACCATAACCACTCTGGACACCAGCGAAAGCGACTGTGCCGCTTCCTGCAGCCATTACGGGCGCCCCCCTCGGTGCGGCGATGTCTTGCCCGGCGTGAAACTCAAATAGGGCACCGTCGAAAGGATTGCGACGAGTGCCGAACCCATCCGTCGCTTCACCCTGCACCGGCCAAATCGAAGGAACCTTTGCGCGTTCAAGCAAAAGAATCTCGTACATGCGTAAGCGTCGTTCGAGCAGAGATGTGCGCCGCTCGATGATTGCCGTAAGCGCGGCCGACGCTTGATTCACCGGCAGGGCTGGGCCACCAGCGCCGCGCACTTCTTCACTGCCTTGTTCAAGGACGCCCGAGATGTCGGCCAGGCGGCGCGAAGCATCTTCGATGGCTTCAATACGGGTCTGCAAACTATTTAACAGCTGGCGTTGATTTACGTTCTCCATGCGGAGGCGATTGTTGTCGCGCTTCAAACGCAATTGCACGGCTTGCTGTGAAAGGCTATATAAACCATAGAAAGCGGCACAAAAAAGAACAGAGAAGACGCATAAAAGCGCTTTGATGTGGCGACTGCGAATCGAGATGCGATGAATGCGAGGACGCGGCTTGTGGGAGACAACAAAGGCATACAGACAATCGTGTCTGGTCATCGGAAGTGGGCTCCTTCAAGCGTCTACTCGTGGGATCATAAATCGACCATGAGAGACGTGCGCAGGCACTATCCGCCGACAAGGGCGATCAGTGCGAAGGGTTTGAAACCTATGACGTCGGGATTACTAAACTCTAGCTGACAGAAAACAAAGGCCTCTTTAGGGAAGCCTTAAAGGGTTCGGGGCACTGCCAGCGCTGCGTTAAGGGCGCAGACCCTACCATACGAAGCCTGACATTGCAACCAACCTAATCGGCTCGAAAGGTTGATGGTAAAAGGCCCACATGTTTTGTGCATAAGAGCGCAAGCCATGTGGGCCTTGTCCTTAAATAATAGTAGCGGCAGAGGCGGCCGTTACAGCTCTTCCATCACCTTGCGACGTCGAGCGCGGGAGCGCAGCATCGTAAGCAGGATAAGCCCTAGAAGACCAACAAAGGCAACAACGATGGCGACCTTGATGGCAACAACGAGGAAGCTCACAAGCGCTATTAGTTGCTTAACCAATGTGATTAAAAGTAGAACGAGCGTCACGATTGCACCCAACCGGCCGAATGTTTTGAAGAAAGCTGACATCGCTGAAATCCTCCCGACTAGCATTCAAACTTTGAAGCACGAGTGACCTGAAGATAAGCCCTGCTTGACCGCTTGCGTCACCCCTCCGGCACTAAGGTTTTTATCATAACAGAGTAAGCTGCAGCGTGGCGAGATGCTTCCCGCGAAGTTTCACAACGGCAACTTGAATGGTCATGGCTTTGCTCTGCTTGCCGAAACCCGCGTCGTAAATTCGCCCGGTCGAAATCCCCCCGCATCGAACGACGAACTTCCTGCAACTCGTGGCGGCGGGCCATTATTGAAAGGTTGCTTTTTCGCCCCGCGGCGACGACCGTAATCAAAGAGCATGTAAGCGCCGAGGCCAACCATCACGATCGGAAGCAGCTCGCGGATAGGCAGTCGTACACCAAACACCGTATGAACCATAAAGAGCGTGCCTAGCGCGGTCAACACAACGGCCCAGGCGAGTGGGTGACCGTAGAGGCTGCGGGCAATCGCATCCGCTTCCGTGCTCAGCGCGAGCCCCAGGCGGATCAACTGTGCCGTCCGGTAGGCGTCAACTGCGGCAAACAACCACGCCCCAATGAAGCCGAGGCCGAGAACAAATGAGGCTGCTCCGCCAGTCATCAGTGTCATTTGAAAGAAGCCCGCGAAGATGGCGAAGTGGACCAACGCTTTTGATGTTTGGCCGTTATAAGCTGCTCCAAGACCAGGTACGAGAAGCGACAGCAACAAGGCAAAGACGGGTGAAGTCAGCCGGCTCGTGGGCATTCCTGTGAACCGTGATCGTTGCTGCAATAATTCGACGCCTGCCACAATGCAATCTTGGCAAAAGGGAAAGCCGCGTACGCGATGATCGCACGCCGGACACAAAGGCCGTGTGCAAGATGTGCACTGCGCGGCCGCCAAGTTCATCGTGTGGTAAATACAATTCATAAACGTTCGGTCGCTCGCTTCGACCCTTTGAACCAACTTCATTCCTTAACGAGTCTCTTGCTCTGATTCTTGACGTTGCTGCGTTGCTTCCGACTGTTTGTCGGGTTCATTTGAAATTCCACGAGCCGGTTCATTCTTCACAAGGTTCGACCACTTATCGGCGATACGCTGCAAATCCCCGGAGAGCGAAGCGTTGCGGGCGGCTGTGGTAGCGCCACGTGTGTAAGTTTCAGTTGCCACACGCAGGCTCGCGCGATACATGCCGCCGATCGTGCCGTCATCTGAAATAATGCTCGTGCCGACCAGCACCGCGACGAGCATCATGGCTCCCACCGGGGCCAACTGCGGAGCGAGCGGGAGATTGAGCTGCGCCTGCAACCATGTCGCGAAACGTGCCCGGAGGGGAGCACGCACCGCCCGCGCATCCGTGGTTCCAAGCGTCGCCTGCAAAATCTTCTGGTGAAGGTGATCAGGCATCGAGCGATCTTCCTTCACATACGAGTAGCAGGCGCCGATCGAGCGCACAACCTGCCCGGGCAGATCCGTACAGTGGGCACATAAAACAGCGTGTCGTTGCCAACGGTGATAAAGCGGAGCCGGAAGGAATCCATCAAGGTAATCGGTGAGATGCTGCTCGAATTCTTCGCACGCCATCAAAATTTCCGGGGCGGTTTGACGCAGAATGCGCGCTTCAAGTCCTGGTTGCGGAGGCGGTGGAGCGTCGAGCGTATGGCAAGCGCGAATTGAATTTCGGACTTCGTTCAGAAGGTCATGACAAACCGGACAGCGTAGCGCATGCTCGGCAAAAGCGCGTTGCAAGTCGCCGGAAAGCGCCCCCTCTAAGTAATCTGTCAGATGATCTTCTAACTCTATACAAAGCATTCTTGTGAACTATCCTAATTCCTAAAAGATTGACCAATCAACGCAAAACTTTTGTTCATGACCGTAATATCCATTGCTGACAACAGGCTTTATACACCGCTTATGGCAACCACACGCATGCGGCGCAAGGTCTTCGTTAATTCAATACGGCCGCGGTTGATGCGCGACTTTACAGTACCTTCCGGAATCTGCAAAAGATCAACAATCTCTTGGTAGCTAAGCTCCTCTATATCGCGCAGGATAACGCAAATCCGCAAATCCGGTGGGAGTTTATCAATCCCCCGCTGCACCTGCTCGCCCAGTTCACGACGTTCCATGTCAGCCTGCGGCGATGAACCCGAAGCGCGTAGATGATAGGTGTGATCATCCAAGTCTTCAGCCTGTGCATCATGCGGCTGACGCTGGCGACGCCGGTAGTCATCAATGATTAGATTGCGCGCCAATCTCATTAACCAGTTTTGAAGATTGCCCTGCTTCGAATCGTACTGGTTGAGCGAGCGATAAATCCGCACAAAAACTTCCTGCGTCAGGTCTTCGGCTGCATCGGCACGCGAAGTAAAACGGTAAGCTAGATTGTAAATGCGACGCCCGTAAGTCGAAACGATCTCCTCCCAGGCCGCGCCGTCGCCCGCGCGACACCTGCGAATTAGTTCCGCTCCTTCACCAACCGTCAAAATACTTGCAGCCCCCACCCCGCTCTCGCCCTCCTCTTTCCGCTGCGGTCTGAAAACCTCTCTGTCAGGTGGAAAACGCTTCCTTGTCAAATGAACACTACGAGGAATAGCGAGCCGAGGTTCCTTCTGTGTTATGCCCGCATTGTCAAATTGAAAACAATTTCGAAGCATCAGGTCCAGTAGCTTATACTTGCACCTTTGCTGTAAACATTGTAGCCTCCCTCGGCCACGTCACATCTTGTGGCGGCCTCAGGTGTTGAGTCAAGTTTGACTCAGCGGTGATGTTCCATAAGACCCTGCGATTTCTTGAACACCTCTTGCGTAAATATCTAAAGTTCGCGCTGCTAAGCTTGCTCGCTGCCCTTATCTTGTGGGGGCTGGGGCGTAGCCTTGACTGGACGGAAGTGCGCCACGCGCTTCGCCAAACTGATTGGCGATTGATTATGGCGGCAACCGCGATCGTGTGCTTCACTTATCTGCTACGCGCATATCGCTGGCGCGCCTTTCTTGCTCCCCTTGCTCCGACAAGCCTTCGTAATCTGTTTGCGGCAACCACCGTTGGCTTCGGTTCTATTTTTCTGCTCGGACGCACCGGCGAGGTGGTGCGTCCGGCGTTTCTTCCTCTGCGGGATCGTCGCGTGCCTGCCAGTGCCGCGTTTGTTACCATCGCCGTTGAGCGCATCTACGATATGGCGGCGATTGTTCTGCTCTTCTCCGCCAATCTCCTGTTGTTTAGCCCGCAAGGAGCGGATCAGATGGCTTATGCGCGTGTGCGTCAAGCCGGATTTATACTTCTACTTGGTGCGGTGCTCGGGATTGCCGGATTGGTATGGTTTAGCATTCGTTCGCAAAGCATCATCCGATGGATTGATAAGCGACTAGCGCGCGGATCATCAACGATGTTGCGCCGCACCGGAAGCTTTGTCACCATGATGTTAGAACAGTGGGCGCGGGCGCTTAACGTACTGGTAGATGCGCGTGAGCTGGTCGTAACCGCCAGCTGGACGGTCGCGCTATGGGGATCGATTGTGGTGGCTGACTGGTTGGTGCTGCGCGCGTTCGGATTGCCTTTCGGTATTGGTCAAACGGTGTTTGTCATGGGATGGGGGTTAGTCGGTTCGCTTGTGCCGACTCCGGGCGGAGCCGCCGGAGCATTTCACGCCGCGACGGCTGCCGGGTTGATCTTTCTCGGTGTGCCGCGTGAACAAGCGGCAGCCGTCTCCATCATAATGCATCTGGTCGTTTTTGCGCCCGCTCTCTTCTTTGGTCTTTATTACTTCTTTCGTAGCGACATCAAGGTGTCTCGGTTACGCCGCCTTGCCGAAGTTTCACCAACTGAGAACACCGGGACACCTTCCAAGCTAACGTCGCAAGCAGAAGATGAAGCGTTTGCCGAGCGCTAAGCAGATGCTGTTGATGGAAAGATGCTTAGCCAATCACCCCTGAAAGCACGGAGCGGCCGTGGTAATATGCCTTTGCAATATCTTAATCCCTAGCCTCACAACTTGCGGGAGTGGTCATGAAATGCCCGTTCTGCGGTTATCTTGAAGATAAAGTAGTTGATTCGCGTGAGTCGCGCGAAGGCGAAGCGATTCGTCGGCGTCGCGAGTGTTTGCGCTGCGAACGGCGCTTCACGTCCTACGAGCGCATCGACGAAATACCTTACATGGTCATAAAGAAGGACGGGCGACGCGAGCCATTTGATCGCAACAAAGTAATGGCCGGACTTTTGCGCGCCTGCGAAAAGCGCCCTGTTCCGTCCACAAAACTCGAAGCGATTGTCAACTCGGTTGAAAAGTATGTTCAGGAATCGCCGGAGCGCGAACGGCCGACGAGTAAAATAGGCGAACAGATCATGCGCCGGTTAAAAGAGCTGGACAAAGTGGCTTATGTTCGGTTCGCTTCAGTCTATCTTGAGTTTGAAGATGTATCCGAATTTATGCATGAGTTGAAGAGCTTGGTGCGCGCGCGCGCTAACGCCGCAAACCGTCGTACGTAACTTCAACGTACATTAGGCGAGCAAAAGGGTAGCAAGAATTTCCACCTATCACTTGGAGTAATTATGAAAGCCGTGCGCGCGATAGGCCTTGAGCGCATCGAGTTGGAGCGTCTACGCTTTCAGGTGGGGCAGCTCTTTGCAACGTTGCAAGAAGCGGCTGAAGAGTTCGCGCCAGCCGCACCGGGAGCGTGGTCGCCGCCAGTCGATCTTTGCGAATCAGAAGATGCCGTGATGGTGCACGTCGAACTGCCGGGCGTTGAAGCTGAACAGATCGAGGTAACACTCACCAGTGCGCAACTGCGCATTCGCGGCGAGAAGAAATGTACGCCGGATGGCCGTCCGTTCTCACACCTTTGTTCCGAACGACGGTGCGGCCATTTTAGCCGCGTTGTCTGGTTGCACTGGCCTGTGAGCATGCGCGAATCGGTGGCGGAACTCCGCAGGGGGGTGCTCACCGTGTGGTTGCCGAAGCAAACTGACCGCCGTGGCGCAGAGTTCCGCTTGCCCATCAAGGTCGGAGAAGAATAGTTACGTCACCCGTTGTTGAGCGCTAAAGGCGGGCAACAAAAAATCAATTTGCCTCATCGTTCGACATCATACGTTAAGGGGGTTATCGTGCCTGCGATCGCCAATACCGAAGTCGCTGAAGGCTTGGACGCCGTAGTCGTGGATCCGAGCGGTGAACATCAACTGCAGATCCCGAGCACTCTGCCGGTGCTTCCGCTGCGCGACATTGTAATCTACCCATTCATGATTGTGCCGCTGTTCGTCTCGCGCGAAAAATCGATCCGCGCCGTGGACGAGGCGCTTGGCGAGAATCGCATGATTCTCTTGGTTTCGCAGCGGGATTTAGACAAAGAGGAACCGACGGGCGAAGACCTTTACAGCGTCGGCACCGCCGCTGTGATTATGCGCATGTTAAAGCTGCCGGATGGGCGTATTCGCATCCTTGTGCAGGGCTTGACGCGGGCCCATGTGGAAAGTGTAGAAGAACAGGGCGAGTACCTGCGCGCGAACCTGACTGTGCTGCAGGAACCGACCGTCACCGAACGCTCGCTGGACGTTGAGGCGCTTGTTCGTAATGTCCGCGCTTCGATGGAGAAAGCAACTAATCTCGGCAAAAACGTCTCGCCCGAAGTGATGGCGATTGTCGCCAACTTAGATGAACCCGGACGCCTCGCGGATCTCGCGGCATCGAATCTGGAACTAAAAGTCGAAGATGCACAGTCGGTGCTTGACATCATTGACCCCACAACCCGACTGAGGCGCGTCAACGACCTGCTCAACAAAGAGATCGAAGTCTTAACCGTTCAGCAAGAAATCAACACCCAAGCGCGCGCCGACATCGACCGCTCGCAGCGAGAGTTTTACCTGCGGCAGCAGCTAAAAGCGATTCAGGCCGAACTTGGCGAAGGCAACGAACTGGCCGAAGAGATTGCGCAGTTCCGCGAGAAGATTGAGGCTGCGCGAATGCCGAAACCGGCTGAGGATGAAACGCTACGGCAACTGAAAAAGCTTGAGCGTATGCACCCGGACGCCGCCGAGACCGCAACGCTGCGTAACTGGTTGGAGATCATGACCGATCTTCCATGGTCGAAAGCTTCCGTGGACAACCTAGACATCGCGAAAGCTGAACGCATCCTTGACGAAGATCACTATGGGCTAAAAAAAGTCAAGGAACGCATTCTCGAAGCGCTCGCCGTACGCAAGTTAAAGGAGAAGCCCAAGGGATCGATTCTCTGTTTAGTCGGCCCGCCTGGAGTTGGCAAAACCAGTTTAGGGCGTTCGGTTGCCCGCGCGCTGGATCGGCGTTTTGTGCGTTTAAGTTTAGGCGGCGTGCATGACGAAGCGGAGATCCGCGGCCACCGCCGGACGTACGTCGGCGCGATGCCCGGCCGCATCATTCAAGGTTTGCAGCAAGCCGGTACAAACAACCCGTTGGTCATGCTCGATGAGATAGACAAGGTCGGCGCGGACTTTCGCGGCGACCCCTCATCGGCTCTGTTAGAAGTGCTTGATCCGGAGCAGAACAACAGTTTTCGAGATAACTACCTCGGCATCACATTTGACCTCTCAAATGTGATGTTTATGACGACAGCGAATGTGCTTGACACGATCCAGTCGGCGCTGCGCGACCGTATGGAGGTGATTCAACTCTCCGGCTATACCGAAGAGGAAAAGTTGGAGATCGCACGTCGTCATCTTCTACCGAAGCAGATGGAGGAGACCGGCATCACCACGCGGCTGTTACAAATTTCCAAGGGCGCTCTCACGAGCACCATCCAGCACTACACGCAAGAAGCAGGACTCAGGCAACTGGAGCGTGAGATCGGCGCGATCTGCCGAAAGGTGGCGCGCCGCGTCGCGGAGGGACAAACTGGCACAGTGCGCGTCTCCCCCAAGAATCTTTATGACTTTCTCGGTATAGCCAAAGTTTCGCCCGACGAGATTTTGAAGAAAGACCAAGTCGGTGTAGCAACCGGGTTGGCATGGACAGCCGCCGGCGGCGACGTCCTCTTCATCGAAGCCCTATGTATGAAGGGCAAGGGCAATCTTGTGCTCACTGGACAACTCGGCGAAGTGATGCGTGAATCAGCGCAAGCTGCCTTTTCTTATGCTAAGTCGCGCGCAAAGGAACTTAACATCGACGAAGATGATTTCGCTAATTACGATTTACACATCCACATCCCCGAAGGGGCTATTCCAAAAGACGGGCCGTCAGCCGGGATTACGCTGGCGACGGCAATGGTCTCAGCGCTCGCCGGACGCCCCGTGCGGCGTGACGTCACAATGACCGGCGAGATTACCCTGCGTGGCAATGTCTTGCCCGTAGGTGGTGTAAAAGAAAAGGTATTAGCAGCCAGGCGCGCGCGCGTTTCAACAATTATTTTGCCGCAATTGAACCAACGCGACCTGGACGAAATTCCAAAGGAACTGCTTGCCGATCTGCGAATCGTTTTTGTTGATAATGTGCAACAAGTCTTTCGCGAAGCGTTAAGAGAGCGAGCGCAACCGCCAACCGCAGCTACGCCGCGGCGCACACGTCTGCCGCAAGCGGCGACTGCTCGCGTCACCTGATCGCGCCTACTTGACCCATTCCGCTGAAGAAGCCGGTGTTGCGAAAAGTTCTCGTTAATTTCCGGCCATGTGACACAACTTCCCATCCCGGTTGGGCATCCTTTACC
>JACCTF010000219.1 GCA_013812565.1 Pyrinomonadaceae bacterium
ACCTTTGACGATTTAAACCGCGAGTTGCCGGATAGCGTTGTTTCTCCTGACGACATAGAAGATGTTCTGCAAAAACTCGAAGGTTCGAACATCATCGTGGCCGACGACGAGCGGCTCATCGAGCAGGCCGCGTCGGTCCAGTCGCCTGACGAAACAGACGAAGCAAGCGACGAAGACGTCGAACTAGATTTATCGGCCGGGGTGCTTGATAAGACCAACGATCCGGTGCGCCTCTACCTGCGCGAGATGGGCGTCGTTCCGCTTCTCACCCGTGAAGGCGAAGTCTCCATCGCAAAGCGCATTGAACGCGGACAGATCAAAACACGGAAGGCCATCGCGCGTTCACCAATCGCGGTTAAAGAACTGTTGCACATCGGCGAGGAGTTGGAGGCTGGAACGCTCAACATCCGCGACATTGTTAATTTCTCCGAACAAGCCGAACTGACGGGGCAGGAAGATAACAAGACGGACGAATATCTGCAGTGGACTTTGGAGGGTATCGGGAATATTCGCAAGCACTTCCGCGCCGGACTAAAGGAGTGGGAAAAGCTGCGCATGGAGCAGAAACTGACGCGCGGCAAAATGTCGAAGAAGCTTCTGCGTCTGCGACGTAAGGTGGCGCGCGTGCGCTTAGAGATTGCACAGGAGATCGGGCAGCTCAACATGACGGAGCGCGCCCGGCAGCGCTTGATCGATGCGATCCGTCGGGTTCACAGAGAGATTCGCGTTGCCGAACGCGAAGTAGATTCATATACGGAAAAGCTCGCTAAAAAACATCGTAAGCCGGAAGACGAGCGCGAGTACAAGCGACACATCACGGCGGCCAAGCGCCGTTTGCAGCAGGTGGAAGTCGACCACAACATCTCGCCCGTCGAGATCAAGCGCTCTCTGCAAGCGATTGTGATCGGCGAGGAGCAGACGGCGAAAGCCAAGCGCGAGTTGATCGTGGCGAACTTGCGCCTCGTGGTGTCAATCGCCAAGAAGTACACGAACCGCGGGTTGCAGTTCCTCGATTTGATCCAGGAAGGCAACATCGGGTTGATGAAGGCGGTGGACAAGTTCGAGTGGCGGCGTGGGTACAAGTTTTCGACGTATGCGACGTGGTGGATCCGGCAGGCGATCACGCGGGCGATAGCTGATCAGGCACGCACGATTCGCATCCCGGTTCACATGATCGAGACCATCAATAAGCTGATCCGCACTTCGCGTGCGCTGGTTCAAGAACTTGGACGCGAACCAACCAGCGAGGAGATTGCGAAGAAGATGGACATTCATGTCTCAAAAGTGCGCAAAGTTCTTAAGATTGCACAGGAGCCGATTTCATTAGAGACGCCGATTGGCGAAGAGGAAGATTCGCACCTTGGCGACTTCCTTGAGGATAAGTCGATTATGAATCCGGCTGACACTGTCGTCGCCTCAAACTTGCGCGAAATCACAAACGAGGTTTTAGCGACGCTCACGCCGCGCGAAGAGAAGGTTATCAAGATGCGCTTCGGTTTGAGCACAACCGGGTCGGAGCACACTTTGGAGGAAGTTGGGCAGCACTTTGCCGTAACGCGCGAGCGCATCCGCCAGATTGAAGCGAAAGCTTTGCGCAAGCTGCGTCATCCATCGCGCTCGCGTAAGCTGAAAGCATTTCTTGAGGGAGCACAACAGTAATTATAGAGTTGAAGAGAAAGAGTTGGCGGGTACGTGTTCGGAGTACCGACTTTCTCGGGCTTTTCCCCGCGCCGCAGAATCCGCCTGAAGGCAACGCTCCTAACTCTCATCTACTTGAAGGCTATACTGGCCGTTAGGTGATAAGCGCCGGGTGTTGTGCTCTGCCACCGTCTTCCGAGCGGCAACCGTAATGGTGAGTTTCTATTTTGGCGTCAGGAAGCTATCGCTCTTCGTTGTGTGATCGAAGTTGTATTGGTAGACGTATCCGGGTAGTTGGATTGGACGTATCCATTGAACGCGAGCTACCAAGCGGCCATCGAGCTGCTGAGCGTTAATTTTTGCGCTTGGTGGTATGCCGTAATCACTCAGACTAGCTTGGAGTTCTTTTTCTATCCATTTGGTTGGGATTGGTATTCCGGTGGCCGCGGCGTAGGTCACCTTCTGGTACATCAAATCTTTGAACTGGTAAGCTTGAATTGCCACCGGCACGTACTGCGAACCCGCGTAGACAAAACCTCCGATCAAAGCGACTACGAGCAGGAAGTTAAAACGCGCCCCACCGCGCTCGTTTGAAGCGCACGGTGTGCGGCGTGTGTCAGCTAAGTTGTTCATATAAATCCTTATTACCTTACGTGTTCGTGATTGTGCCGCAGGGCTGCCCGGAGCGACTCGCGCACGATCCGTGTGGGAACTTCTCGCCCATCTACGATGCGTGCCCGCCCCAACGCTTCAAGCAGCACCCACTTGACTTGTCCGCCGACAACCTTCTTATCTGCGGCAACTGCGCTCAAGATCACGCGTTGGTCTAAATCATCAGCGGAGGGTAAACGGCCCGCTGCACGAACAACGTCGCGCAACGTTTGCGCTTCTGTTTGGTCCAACAAATCCAGTCGCATGGAGATTTCACTGGCCGCGAGCATTCCGTACCCGACCGCTTCGCCGTGCAGAAAGCGTTTGTAACCCGTCACAGCTTCGAGCGCATGCCCGATGGTATGACCGAAGTTCAAAATGCGCCGCGAGCGGTTGTCCGTGCGCGTGATCTCCTCGCGTTCATCGCCCGCGACAATCTTTGCTTTGAAGGCACACTGCGCGGCGATCAACCGAACTGCCGGTTTTTCTTCTTCAAAAATGTGTTGCTTGCCACTGAGGAAGCGACGAGTTTGTTCAAAAAGCTTTCGGTCTCCCGCCGCCCCCTGTTTGATCGCCTCGCACCATCCGGCAGTGAGTTCGCGCCGCGGAAGTGTGCGTAGCGTGTGTGTATCAATGAGAACGCAGCGCGGCTGGTGAAAAGCGCCGACCAAGTTTTTACCCGTGCTCGTGTTAACCCCGGTCTTGCCGCCGACCGAAGCATCAACCTGCGCGAGCAGCGTCGTGGGCACTTGCAGGAATGAGATGCCGCGCAGGTAAACGGCCGCCGCAAAACCCGCTAGGTCGCCGACCACACCGCCGCCAAGTGCGACGACCGCGTCGCTTCGCTCCAGCTTTGTCTCCGCGAGAAACTGTAGCGCATGCTCTGCCGTACGTAGCGATTTATAGCGTTCGCCGTCGCCCATCAACCAGTGTGCAACGTCGAACCGGGCGGCACGTAAGCTCGCAATGGTGGCCGCGCCGTAAAGATCAAAGACCGTGCGGTTGGAGATCAATGCGATCCGCTGGGCATGCGGCGAAAGAGACTGCCGCGCGACTTGCCCTAAGCGTTCGAGGACTCCCGCCCCGATCTCGATTGTATAACCCTGTCGCGCCGGAAGACGCACACGCACGCGTTGCATCAAGCCACCTCTTCCAATCAAGCGACTCCTTGATTGGTCTCAGCCGGCAAATCAAAACCGTGCAGGTCGCCGCAAACGACCCGTATAAATTCTTCAACCAAATTGCCCGATCCCGTGTTCCACATGTCTATCAACTCATCTCGTGGGCCGTGCGTAGATCATTACGGCGGTGAGCAGTGCCTCGCCTTTATCATGTTAGTGTCGGTTAAAAAAGGCGCTTTGGAGCCAAGCGAGAGATTTTAACATGACTGCGAGAGCCAACCGGAGAATGGCTGACTTTATCGACTTGAGTAGCCGTCGCTTGCCAAAAAAGAACGAGCGCGACAAACTTGGGGAATGTCGCGCTCGCCCTAATTCGTGGTTACTGTCCTCACCCCAGCAACCACTGAGACGGAGGATTCACCAACCGTCTCTCTTGCCCCGCAGAATACATTGCAACGACTATGCCATGCAAGTATGAGTCTTCATCCATGTAGTAACACTTATTTATCATAGGCTTTTCGGTAAGCAATAGTATAGAAACGCAATGCTGATCATCTTGTGGTGTAGAAGTTACATTTTCGACCGTGTATATTTTTCTCCATCGGTCATCCAAGTTCCTTTTTGACTATTTCAGCCAGCGAGTTTGCTAACTCGTTGATCTCATCCTGCCTTTTACCTTCGATCATTATGCGTGCAAGTAGCTCGGTCCCCGAGTAGCGGAGCAGAAGTCGGCCGCTTCCTTCCAGCTTCGTTTGGATGTCGCCCGCGGCGCGGGCAATGTTCGCCACCTCCTCAAACGGGCGCTTTTCACGTACCGTGACATTGACGAGCACCTGCGGGTAGCGCACAAAACCTGTGGTTAGTTCGTGCAGCGCCGCGTTTGTTTCGGACATGGCCCGCAGCACATGCAGCGCCGTCGATATACCATCGCCAACCAAACTCTCACGCGGGAAAATGATGTGGCCCGATTGTTCGCCGCCAAGGTTAGAGTCAGTGCTTAGAAGTTGGTCAAGCACGTACTTGTCACCAACATTCGTTCGCAGCAACTGCCAGCCGCGCTCGCGCAGGGCGAGTTCTAAACCGACATTGCTCATCACCGTTGCGACGACGCGGCCGCCCGCCAGCTTGCCTTGCTCCGCCATCTGTTGCGCCATCACCCACAACGTCGCATCGCCGTCGACAATTTCTCCCCGTTTGTCAACGAACAGCGCACGATCGGCATCGCCGTCAAAAGCGACGCCGAGGTCGGCGCGATCTTCAACTGTTTTGTGGCGAAGACTTTCAATATAAAGCGAGCCGCACTCGCGGTTGATATTACGTCCATCGGGGGCATTGCTTATTGCCACGACGTCAGCGCCGAGGCGCGCGAAAAGCTTCGGTGCAAGTTGCGACGCCGCGCCGTTAGCGCAGTCAACCATGATCTTTAAGCCATGAAGCCGAAGTCCACTACCAATCTCACGCTCAAGAAACTCCAGGTAGCGTGCCTGCAAGGCGATGGCTTCCCCTGTGCCCGCACCTTCCGCTTCTCCTCGCACGATCTGTTGTTCGGAGCGCCCGGCAGGTTCATCTTTCGCTGCCTGCGCCGGGGATTGCTCGTAGATGTCAGCTTCAATAAGCCGCTCCATCGCATCATCGAGCTTGCGTCCGGTGCGTTCGAAAATCTTGATGCCGTTATCTTCGTAAGGATTGTGCGAAGCACTGATCACCACGCCAGCATCCGCAGGCAGATTACGCGCTAGAAAGGCGACGCCCGGCGTCGTAATAACGCCTGCTGATTGACACACAGCTTCCGCTTCGCTAACCCCGGCAGCAAACGCCTGCTCGATCCACACACCCGACTCGCGCGTGTCGCGTCCTGTCACAATGCGCGGTTGACGCCCAAGCTGAACGCTTAAGTGACGGGCCAGTGAGCGGCCGGCTATTCGCACCGTGTTCGCATCCAGCGGGAAGCGACCGGCTTCACCGCGCATACCATCTGTACCGAAGAGTTTTCGCATGAGTTATCTAGTGGGAGAAGGAAGTAGAAAAGCTAGTTCTCGTTGGAAGGCACAATCTCGATGCGCACGTTGACAACGGCGTCGAGTGCGGCGACCTTTTTGTCAGGGATGACGACGGCGATTTGTGTGTCGCTAAAACTTTCTGTGCGCCCCTCGAACGAGATGGGTTCAGTTAGCGCTTGCTCCAGCTTGGAGACATGACTTTCTGGACCCCGCACACGTATTTTGCTTGGAGTTATCTGGACACCGTGCATCTTGTAGCCGACGGGCAGTTCGCCGTCAAATTGTGCGCGGACTTCGATCTCACGCTCAATGCTTGGCTCAAGTCTGAGCGGCACTGTGCCGGGTTCGATCTTTTCAATCTGCACGCCATCAGGCAATTCCATCGTGACCCGTTCTGGCGCAAGTCGCACAACACGCTCGCCTATTTTGTGGTCCCGCAGGTTTACGCTCGCTACCATGTTGCGAATATTGAGAGCATCGAGCGCTTGCCGACTGCCTCGGAGCGTAACCTGCACTTCGTCGCGCGGTTCGTTGCTGATCTCCATACCGTCCGGCAGCAGATACACAAGCTCAATACCGCGCAGGCGAATCGCCGCCGGTTCGCGCCCGCTCATTACCCCATACCACAAAGCGAGCGTGATCCCGAGCGCCAGCAACTTCAGACCCCAATCATCAAGCAGCAGTGCGCGCGCCCAGCGCCGCGCCTCAAGCATCTGGTTGCCGATAGATCTTTCATCTGCTTCGTGCAATGACATTTTCAGATGTCAGATGTCAGATGCTGGTGGATGACTTGGTTACTGATATCCACCACCATCTGACATCTGCTTTATGTCGGGACGACTTCGTTCGCTTCCGTCTCTGCCTCCGTTAGCTTTCGCTCGCGGCGGCGCGTTGCCGGTTCAAGTGCGGCAAAGATCGCTGTGCGCAGCTTCGTAGCGTCCAGCCCACGCTTGATTTGACCGTGCTGTACAAAGGAGACCAGACCGGTTTCCTCCGACACAACGACGGCCACGGCGTCAGAATCTTCCGTGATACCGATGGCTGCGCGATGTCGTGTGCCAAGGTCTTTTGATAACAGCGGGTTCAAAGTGAGCGGCAGGAAGCAAGCGGCGGCAGCGACGCGATGGCCGCTGACGACGACGGCGCCATCATGCAGTGGAGTCGTTGGATTGAAAATCGTGACCAGCAGATCGTAAGAGAGTTCGGCATCGAGCCCGACGCCCCCGTCAGTGACGTGCTTTAAGCCTATGTCACGTTCAATGACGATCAACGCGCCCGTCTTTGTCGAGGCAAGCGTGGTCGCCGCCAACACAATCTCGTCATAAACGCCTTCGCCAAATTGCCCACGATGGCGGCGCACCAAAGGCAGGCGGATTTGGTTGCCGAAAGAAATTAGCGCTTGCCTGATCTCGGTGCGGAAAAGAACGATGATCGCAACCCCGAGGTAGAGCGAGGCGTGGCTTAACACAAACTTCAATGTTACTAAGTTTTGTTTGGCAGCTAGCCAATAGACCAAGGCGAAGACCGCAATGCCAACGACCATCGGCACGGCGCGCGTTCTACGTACCAGCTTCAAAACTGCATACACGATGATGAAGACCAACGCCACGTCCGCGAGCGAGCGCGGTTCGGTGAGCCTCCATAGATACTCGCTGTATGACAGTTGCAGAAGCACCGTTGACCTTCTTGATTTTAGAATGGGTTATGAGAAGACGCGGTCTGCTCACCTTATGCTCTACTTCAACCTGTGTGTTCGAAACAATCAATCGTTTGACAAGCGCACGGGGTTCTGTTTATCGGGCTGGTTGTAACTTAAACCCTATAAGAATCGCGCAGCTCCGCGCGGAGTATGCTCCAACAATGCGAAAAGATCAACAATGCGATTGTTAAATCTTTACATCTTAATGACTGCTGTGGGGCTGTTTTATTGTGAGGAGATACGAGGTCTTACTCGTTGGCCGCGCTGAAGAAAACCGATCAGTTCGCCGACGTTGTTGATTACCGCCACAGCACCTGCGCCGTTCTGCTGCATCAACACTTCGGCGTGTGCCAGCAAGGTTGAAGGCCCGACAAAAAACTGCGCGTCAACCGGGCGCATCACCTCGCTCACACGCGTTCGGTGCCATCGGTCGCGCGGCACCGCTTGAAGATCCGCAAGCGTCAGAATCCCGTGCAAACGCTTCTCGCGCGCCACTAGCATCGCTGTCTGCCGGTGCAGTGGCAGTAGGTCGTCCACAAAATAACTGACAAACGCGTCGGGTTCAACGGCCACGGGGGCGGCCATCGCATCAGCCACCGTCGGCTGTGTCGTTCCGTGTGTGGCTTTAACGACGCTCACCGCGGCACTGCGCAGAAACAGTCCGACGAGCACCGACCATCCGCCCATAAAGTAGTCGTTCCATGCCACCACGATATACACGCCGAACGCGATCAACGTCCAGGCGATTACTTGTCCGCCGAGACCAGCCTGACGCGTCGCTTCTTGCAGATTTCCCGTCCGGTGCCATAAATACGCACGTAACACGCGCCCGCCATCAAGGGGGTAGCCGGGAAGGAGATTGAACACGGCGAGTAGAAGATTGGCGAAGCCAACGAACCAGAAGATAGTGGCGGCCGTCCAGTATTCCCCTAGAGCGACGATGCCTCTAGCTGCGCCAAGTCCGAGAAGCGCGAAGATGAAACTGGCCGCTGGCCCGGCAACCGCAATGCGAAACTCCGCCCGTGGGCTGTCCGGCTCGCGGCGCAGGCGGGCCAGTCCGCCAAATGGATGAAGCACTATTTCTTCAGTTTCAATATCCTCAGAACGCGCGGCAAGGGCGTGGGCCAACTCGTGACCGAAGACCGAGAAGAAAAGAGCAAGCGTAACGATGATGCCAATGCTCCAGGCCGCTACAACATCAACGCGATCAGCCCGCAACACGCGCGCCGATCCCTGCGCGAAGTTGGAGGCAACCAGCCACACGCTCAACGCGAAAATGAAGAACCACCGGTAGTCGATACGGACGGGTATGCCGTAGACGCGCGCGACCTGTATTCCACTTCCGAAATAATTGTTTCGCTTCATTACCCGCTCACGTTGTTCGCCATAGCTACCCGCTCACGTTGTTCGCTACCGTTGCCGCCGCTGACTAAGAGCAGTCGCGCCAACGCTCTCCTTCAAATCTGCTTAACCTTCAAGCGCGCCTGCTTCCGTATCAAGCATCAGGAACGGCTCGTTGCGGGCGACGCGCCGCAGCAACAACGGAGCATCGAATAATTGCTCGAGGCCGCGCACGATGGCATAGCGGGGTTCATCGGCGATGCGCACGGTCAGTTGTATTTCACGTTGCAGGTA
>JACCTF010000223.1 GCA_013812565.1 Pyrinomonadaceae bacterium
TGTTACAGAACGGTAAACTCCGTCAACAGTCTCTTGCGCATGACCATGTGCATCGGCGTGGAAGTGCATCTGCCCATGCTGCTCATGACTGTGATGTGCGTGCGCGAGTTCATGATGCGTATGATCACGATGTGAATGATCGTGTGCGTCCGTATGTGCGTGATTGTTTACGTGCGTGTGGTCATGGTTTGAATCATCGTGCATATGATCGTGATGATGGTGATCATGCGTGTGATCGTGTCCGGCGTAGCCGAGAGCCGAGCGCAACCGATTAACAAACAGACTCAAGCCGATGACGACAACTATCAGTCCGGAGACAAGGCTAAGGATGGGAAAGAGTCGTTCGGGAACAACGTACTGCGAGGCGAACAGTGTCACAAGGCCGAGCGCGAAGACGCCTGCTGTGTGTGTAATCGTTACCGTGAGACCGAGAAAAGCCGCGTGCTGCCACGTGCCGCGCGAGCCGACCAGGTACGCACCGACCACGGTTTTGCCATGACCGGGCGAGAACGCATGCGCCGCACCGAGCGCCGCGGCGATGAGCAGGCCGAAGAGCGCGAGCGAAAGCGTCAGCTCCGGCACGGCGATCAACTCAGCTAAACGGTCGCGCGACTGAACCGCGGGGCGACCGTCTCGCGTGCGCAGCGCAGCGGCGTTAGATGGTACGACTCCCTGTGTGAAAGACATTTCAGCAACGCGCTCGTCGAGCGGTGCGGTGAGCATGTCTTCCGGGTAAGCTTTGAGTTCATCCGTCAGGGCATTGCCGAAGGCGGAACTGTTGTAGACGGAACCCACAGCCGCCGTGACGACGACCAACTCGTGCCATCCGAGACGATCAGGATGATTGGTGTTCGCAAAGCGAACTCGATGCTCCTCCGTGCTCAAACGGTTAACGGGCATCGCGCCTGCCAAGTCGCACTCGACACGCAGAGTGGGAAGTCCGCCCGCTCCCGGCGGCAGACTGATCGTTCTCGCCACGGGCTGAAGCTCGACGCGCTCACCGTCAATGGTGAGCACCAAGCCATTGGCATACTGCGGGACAACTCGCTCCAAATATCCGTTGAGCGCTGCGTTTGACGGAGTATCGTCGCCTTCGGCTTTCATCGCCTGCAGCTCTTGAAAGGCGGGTATCTCCGCCATATCAACTACAAAACGGACGCGCACCTGCTCTGCGCCGACCTCAATGCGGGCGAAGTGATTGATGGTGAAGTTGCCGAGCGGGTGCGCGGTAACAACGTCGGCGAGGCACCCGACGAGGACCGCCGCCAGAAGAAGCGTTGCCGCGATGCGGCGGGGCAGGTGAGTCGAGCGGGCCAAACGGGTAAACGTCATAAAGCTCCTGTGGTCTAGGGGGTTCAACCTTCGAGAGCCTTTCTGGCAATCAAAGCTTGCAACGGATCGAACTGCGGGTTGAGTGTGAGGGCACGCTGGAGGTAATCGCGGGCGGCGAGTTCATCACCGGCAGCACGGGCAATCATCCCGGCATGGTAAAAAAGTTTCGCATCAGGGGTGCCGAGCCGCAGCGCTTCTTTGATCGCAACTTGCGCTTCCCTGATCTTGCCCGCTTTAAGAGCCGTCCACGCGACAGCATCCGCGCCGTAAATGTCGCGTCGCACTTCATATTCACTGACCACTTGGCGAAACGCTTCTTCAGCTTTCATGTCATGGTCGGCGTAGAAGAGCGCGAGTTGGCGGTTGTAAAGCTCGCCATTTAACTTGCTGAGTCTGGCCGTCTGCTCAACGAGTTGGTACTGCGTTGCTGCCTCCTTCTCCCTTCCGGCGAGTTTGTAAAGATCACCGAGTGCGGCGACAAATGACGGATCGGGAAGACGGCGCACGACCTGTTCATAATGTTCGATTGCTCCTTGAAGATCGCCACGCGCGGCACGGACGCGCCCCAGTGAAGCAAGCGCATTGTAGTAAACAGGAAACGTCACGAGCGCATCCCGGTAGTGCTGCTCGGCAGTTTCGTAGTCACCGCCGGCGAAAGCCGTTTCCCCAAGTTGCCAACGACACCACGCAACTGTTTCGCGTGGTGGAACGGGTAGATTAAGCGCGAGCGCGATTGCTTTAGAGTATCTTTGTTGCGCGACCCTAATCGCGCCGCGCAGCAAGGCGAGGCGGGCCAGTCTGGTCTCAGTGTTGACGCTGCTCCCACCCAGTCTTTCCATCGATTGAAAAGCGGCAGTTGCCCCGTCGTAATCGCCTAGCTCAAGCAGCGCGTCGCCAAGCATTTGGTACGGGTAGCTTTTGCCCGGCTCAAGCTCTCTCAATTGAAGCGCGTGGTCGCGCGCGGCAGCAAACTCATGCGACGCAAACTTAGCTTGTGTGAGCGCGGCCAGTCCGCCGCTGTTGCGCTCCGCAGGCACCGATTCGAGCGAGGAGCGCGCGGCACGAAAAGTCAGGTTGAGATATTCGGTGTTGCCCGTCTCACGCAGACGCTCAAGGTAGTAGGCAGCGAGTTTGTTGTACGCGCCAAAGTCTTCAGGGTCCCGCTTCACCCGATCTTCGAGAAAGCGAATCGCTCGGTCGGTCGCACCGTCAGCGGTGAGGGGCGCGGCCGGAGGCAGTGCGGGTGGAGGAGCGGCGGGCGGCGATGACGCCCACGAGCCGCCGCAGGCGCTGCTGCACAGGGCAGCGAGTGCGAGCAGAACGATACAACTTAGTTTGGCTTTCAGTGCTTGCATAACCTTACGCTGAACTGTGGAGACGAAGAAGTTACGCAGTTGAACGGAATTGTCAGTACCGTCTGCGGTAGCGGACGGGTTCTTTACGTCACTCACACCCACCCGCTATCGCAGGTCGTACTGACAAGACTGCGCTTCTCGTCGCAAGTGCGTAACTCCTAAAGAATTCTACATTCATCATCATCATTGTCAGGAAGACACCCGCGCCGAACACAAGCAGCAAGCGGCGCGGGCGTACCTCGGCGTTAGAGGCGCGTTCGATCATCCGGGTTCTTGCCGGGCGGCGACGGCTGTATAGGTTCAGCGACAAACGGAAATTGGTTGCGAAACGGTACTTCGTTGGCGTTGACGTTATCACTGAGGGGTACGCCGTTGTTGATAACGGTCGCCACCATGTCGAAAACGTCATCAACCAAGCGCCGCCCGCCCATTTTCCCGAATCCTCCATTGGGGTTATTGCCTCCTTGCGGACCGGAGTTCTTAACAGTTAGGTCGAGGCGCAGGATGTCGCCCTTCTTCACCGCCATCTCCGCTAACATCGCGATGTGTTTGTCGTCAGTGCCGAGGTTCTTCAGCGATTTGACGAGATCGGCTTCGAACTTACCTTTCGCGTCGTCCTCAGTCGAGGCCGCATTGTATTCATCCTTGCGCAGGGGCGGAACAAGGCCGTTATTGACGAGCGGTCCTCCATCGCGGTCAACGGTGATCCAGTCGCCGCTGCCCATCACCTGCCCGTTGTCCTCGACGCGCTGATTACGCTGACGCTGCGTCACGGTGTTGATACCGATCATGTTGCCGGCTTTACCGCGCATCATCTCCGCTGGAAGGCTCAAGGCAATCACCAGCGCGTTGAAACCTGCATAGGTATCGCGTCCGCGCTTAAACACAGACTTGTCTGGATTGCCCGGATTGCGTATTGATGACAGCACCCAGCGATTCGCGGCGGTGTTATCCAAAAAGAACGGATCATCCACCGCTCCAGCGAAGAAAGAGACTCCTTCTTTGGTCGTGATGACGGGTTCGGGCGGAGTGTCGCCCTGCAACGCGATGGTCACCGGCGCGTCGAATTTTTTGTTGTTAAGCAACTCGATGGTCGCCGTCTGCGGCATCTCGCGACCGAGTCCGCGTGCGAAGCGCACGTCAATAAATTGATCCGGTTTCGCATCACCCGTGTTTTCGATTTCAAACCGGTAACGGATGTTATGGCTGAAGATGGCTTGACCGATAATCTCTGACGATAACTTGAACGGATTGATCGACATGATCAAGACAACCTTCGAGTTGTCGTTCGGATCAAGGAACGCCCATAGATCGTTGAGATCAGCGCCCTGATCATCGGCCAGCGTCGGTGAGTCGATGTGGTCGGAAGCGCCCACACGCGGCGGCGGCATCAACTGCAGCGCGAGCGCGACACTCAGTGCGAGCGCAGCCAGCGCGACGTTTTTATTTCTGTAACAAATCATACTTCTTTACTACTCCTTAATTCTTGAACGATAGCTCGGTTGAGCTATCGTTAGTTGGTTGCCTGTGAGATGTTGGGAGCGCTTTCCGTATTGTCGCCTCGACACCTGAGGCGACTCAATACAATTACCTCTCTTGGAGACTTCAAAATCAAAAAGGAAGATTACTTCCTCCCTTTTGATTTTGTTTGGTAGTGGCTTTCATCTGACAATTAAGTAATCCCGATGAACGGTTGGTTTATTCCCACAAAGGGAAGAGCGAGCGGTGGATCTCTGTCGTCGAATCGCAGCAAGGCGGGACAAGGAGTGTGGGGATACAGAAATCATAACTTAGGGATAATCCAACCAGTCAAAGATCAGTCACATGGTCTTTACTCTCTTTTTACCTGCCTTGCGCCGACGGGCCTTCGCCGCGATTCCCGCCAGCCCGGTTCCGAGCAAAATCATCGTCGCCGGTTCGGGTACTGCTGCGGGATTTTGCGATGGAGCGAGCACAGTCCCCTCGACGGTAACGGGGTTGAAGTTTGCATCAAGTCTGAGCGCCGTAAACACCGAGAGGTTCGGCGCGAACGGGCTGTCGAATCCGAAGCCGGAGATAATCGATCCAGCGGTGAAATTTCGTCTGTTTTCGACAAAATCTATTTGCCCCAACCCCGAATCGAAAA
>JACCTF010000717.1 GCA_013812565.1 Pyrinomonadaceae bacterium
GCGGACTACTTGGCATGAGCGTTGAGCCGCTGACGCCCGAAATCGCCGCTCAACTGGATTTACCGCGCGGCACCGAAGGGGTGGTTGTCGTTGGCGTTGATCCGTCTGGGCCAGCGGCAGAAGCAGAGATACGCAGGGGAGACGTGATCGAGCAGGTTAACCGTCAACCCGTGCGCTCCACCGCTGATCTGAGGGCGGCGCTTGAACGTTCAGGCGACCGCCCCTCGCTCGTGCTCATCAACCGCCGCGGCAACAGCTTCTTTGTCACGCTCAGGCCACGCCGGTAAAGACTCTCTTACCAAATCCATATCCGACTGGATAGCCAGACTATCTAGTCGGATAGTCTCGCCATTACCTCCGCTAAATCAAAGCTCATGACAATCAGCCAGATCGTCAAGGGTTATCTGAGGTTCCCTCACACACTTATAGCAACGACGGTTTATCACCGAGGCGTGCTTTGCCATGTGGCACAGCACTCGCCCTCAAGCGTATTGCAGGATTACAGAGAATTGTTAGAGCAGAGGGCATTGCCTGCGAACGGGTGTGGTGAAGCAGCGTGCGGTGATTCGGCAATCTTGCTTTACTGCTACAAGAGTACCAACAAGAGTTGTGAGTGAGGTCTCCGAAATGTTTACGCGAACCAACACCAAAAAGATCTTTCAAAATGATTACAGCGGCTCGTGGACGCTGTCGGGTAATCCGCTTGCCATTCAGGTAAAACGCTTTACCAAGTTGTTCGCCTGCTGGCACAGGAACATGAGTCGACCCTTCACGCGAGCCAATGAAACCTACCGCGTCTGTCTAAATTGCGGCGCATACCGCCGGTTCGACACAGAACGGTGGCGGATGTGTGGCTCGTACTACTACAGCCCTCCTGCGCAACCAACTCTCTCTTGCAGCTCGGCAAAGCTCGCTAATAGTCTTTGATTGTCGAACTATGCGGCGATGCTTCATCATCTACTCGCTTCGTCACTTGCTCAACCGCTTCGTCAACGATCTCATCGCCGCCCCTGCGCAACAACCTCGTCAACCCCTTGATCGCCGCACCGATGCCGGGTATCTACCCTAGCCCCGCTGTGTCAACATAATACAAAGAAGGACGAAGGCCTGGCTTCCGCCCTTCTCTCATCTTACTTTTGGTGCAAAGTTACTCCCGCCCTGTGAAGATCGTTAGTATTGGGTCAAGTTCAGCTACCGGAACCGCAAGGATCAAATTGTAGTCGCAGGAAGGATCGTCGTACCGTGTTGAATGCTAGGGAGGTATTCGACAAAAGTTAAACCTGATTTCTTAGTAAAATTTAAGCAGCCCTGATGGGGAGCGATGAAACTGCCGGAGGTGGGTGACACGTCCGCGTAGTCGCGCCCGACAGCCACTGTGATGTACTGCAAATTGGGGCGACGTTGGTTGGTCGGGTCAAAGGCGACGACATCCAAGTGATCGCCTTTTTTAGATGGAAGAAGAACTTCTACCCACGCATGCGAGCTGCCTTCGCCCAGCATGTGGCCTGAAACGTAGCGAGCCGGTAAGCCCACCGCGCGACAGATGGCGATCATCACATGAGCATAGTCTTGACAGAGACCCTGACCGACTCGCAGGGCTTCGGACGCAGTTGTTTCCGTATTGGTAACCCCCGCGCCGTAACGCATCGCACGGTAAACCCAGTCGCTGATACGCTCGGCCAGTTCGTAGCCGCTATGCGCCTTGTCTCTTACCTGTTCGCTTAGTTCACGGGCTATGGCAGTGATTCGATTGTCTGCGGTTGTCAACCTGGTTGGGCCGAGGAAAAGATCGATTCCATGAACCGGGACTGCTTCCGAATCATTGTGTGGGGCAGTGCGCTCGATAATCATTAAAACTTCGAAAGCAACGCTTGTCTCGATGCGCAGTACGTCAATCTCGATGATGCGGTTGCCGAAGCGGTCGCTTGTGTAGCGATTGGCAACCGGCCGTGGCAGGACTCGAAGCTGGTAATCACACAATCGTTGATCGCCGCGTTGATCAATGGGTACGACGATCAGACGTTGGTTCAAGTTACGAACCGGCCCGGGATATTCATAGTGAAAGCGTTGGTAAAATAGATAGCGCGTGCGCTTCGCTCTATGCCATTCGACTTTACGATGATCAATGAATTGAACACCCTCTAGCGAAAACCCGTTGGAACCACTCAAAATATCTATTCCCCTGCTGGATGAGAGACAAGCTGACTCTGATTCAGCGCGAAACTCTCATCTACTTCATCAGCCCAAACCTTGATGCCCACTAACTGGGCGCTGCCATAACTGGTGGAGAGTGCGACATCCACCGCGTCACGTCCATAAGCAATCATCACACGGCCGGTGCGCTCCCGGTTGTGCCGAGCGTCGAAAGTGCGCCAGTCGCCGTCCAAGTACACTTGAAACCAAGCGTGAAAATCCATCGGAGTCGGATCAGGCTCAACGTTGATGTCCGGCAAATAGCTGCATACGTAACGGGCCGGGATATTCAACGCCCGGCAAAATGATACCCCGAGGTGCGCAAAATCACGGCACACCCCGCGCCGCTCTTGATACGCTTCGTAGCCGGAGGTGCTCGAATTGCTTCCTCTGCCGTAGGTGATGTTGGTATGCAACCAATCGCAGACGGCCTGCACCTGCTCCCAGCCAGTCGTGATGTCGCCGAACATGCGCCACGCATCATTGATGAACAGATCCGATTGGCAGTGACGGCTAGGCAAGGTGTACATCATCACTTCGTCGGGTAAGTCTTCGACCAAAGTTTTTGGCAAGCCCGGAAGTTTCGGATCAGGCGTCGGCGGCACTTCGGCAACGGCATCATAACGCAGTTGAAGCTGGCCCACCGGAGCAACCAATCTCCACACATGATTGCCGAAGCTATCCGAGTATTCATGAACGTGTATCTCCGGGCTGACTGTGCGGTGTTCTTCCAAAAGACGATGACCGTGCCAGTCGCGCGGCCGCACCAAGATCATCATCGGGGTGGGGTAAGGTGACTCGTACAGGAGATCGCAGCCTACTCTAACGCGCATATGATTTACCGGTTGTAGTGAGAGTTAATAACCTTTGCAGTTGAGTATATTTAGACGGGGATTTATAACGCAGGAGACACAAAGGATTGCGGAATGTAGAACGCGGATCGCGGAACCGCCCGTTTGTTCTTCAATCCGCATTCCGCAATCCCCAATCCGCAATCGTCTCACTGCTGTTGTTGCTGCTGCTGCTGTTGATCCTCGGGGTCAAGCGTCACCCAGTTGGTCGCAGGCAGCACTTCCGTCTCAGGGGGTGGAGCTTCCGAAGGCAACACCTCGACGGCGACTCCCAACTCAGTTTCAGCCTCGCCCTTGAACACTCCCCGCGTTGGCGGCACGTCTGCATAATCGCGCCCGACCGCGGTGCGAATATGACGATCACCAGTCATAGAGTTGTTAGTCGGATCGAAGCCAACCCAGCCAAGTTCGGGGAGCAACGCTTCGATCCACGCATGGGTAGCATCCGGGGTCGAGCGATCATTATCTTCGCGGCGGTGAAACAGGTAGCCGCTAACATAACGACAAGGAATGCCCAGCTCACGGACCAGCGCCAACATGATATGAGCAAAATCCTGGCAGACTCCGCGGCGCGTGCTGAGCGCATCATCAATCGGCGAATTAACACGCGTGCTCTGCGGCACGTAATCGAGCTTCTCGCGGATCGAAGCCGTCAACTCGCGCAGTGTGCTCAGCGGATCACTGCCGCGTTCCAAGCGTAGTTCACGCGCGAAACTTCGCAGTAGAGCGGTCGGCTGGGCGTAGTGACTCGGCAGCAACATCTCCCAATAATCACTTGCCTGGATTATCCGGTCCAACTCGCTCCAAGTATCTCCGTTAAGCGTAGTGGGTAGCGTTGGCAGGACGTTAAGTTCGACGAATGATGTGGCGGCGATGGTAAGTTCCGTATGAGAACCCGGTACGTCGAAGTGATGAATGATGTTACCGAGGTGATCGCGGTAAGCCATGATGCGTGCGATTGGATTGATCTGCAACTGAAAGTTGCGGCAGCGCTGGCCGCCTTCGCTTCGCGGCTGCTTACGCACTTCCATAATGCTCGCGCTCACCGGAGCACTGTAGCGAAATTCAGTTGTGTGGCGAATGGTGTAGTACATCGTTAGTTAAGGGTTCAAGGTTCAGGGTTCAAGGTTCAAGGTCAAAGGCCGGAGTCAAAAGCTTTGAATGATCAACACCGTCAGTATCTTGCTCACTTCGCACTTCGGATTTCGAACTTTAAACTTAAGAAGCAAGCGCCGCGTCAACCGGGTACGCAACATAAGTCTCCCGGATCGCTGTGTGTATCTGCGCGCATTGGCTTTGAATCGTCTCCAGATAAGCATGCATACTATCGGCCATGATTTCATCTACCTGACCATAGCTGAGCGATGACCGGAGACGACCGGCGAGTCGCTCGGCGCGTCCGGCGTGGCGCGTGCCGGTGTCGCGCGCTATCGCTTGCAAGGCCACCTGGATCATATCGGCGGCGAAGCGCACTGAACGCGGCGACTCGGCATTGAGCAGCATAAACTCGGCGATAGATGAGGGTTGAATGTTGGCTGTATAGACCTTGCAGTACGATTCAAAGGACGTACACGACTTGAGCAGCGCGACCCAATCCGTATAGTCAATCAGTGTCGTCGAAGACGCCTGCGCTTCGAGGTATGCTATGAAATGGACATCAAGCACATCCGCCGTCAAGCACGCACGTTCGATAAAGCGTCCGAGTTGGACGAACTGCCAACCTTCGCCGTGGCTCAGCGTGGCGTCGGTCACGCCCTGAAACTGGTGCATTCTATCCTTAACAGATTGAAAGAATTCGTACGGCTCAGAGTACCAAATCTCATCCATGCTCGTGCGTTTGACCTGTAGGTAAAGCCGGTTAAGTTGCTCCCACATCTCCGTGCTGATCTGCTCGCGCACTTGCCGGGCGTTGACACGCGCCGACGCAATACAAGCGGCAATTGAGGCACTGTTTGATGCATCAAAGGTTAATTCATTGGTGATGGCGTAAGCATCGATTGGATCAATCTTCAAACTATTCGTACGCAAACTCATCAGCAGCCGCTTCCAGCGTTGTTCAGTGGACTGAGGCGTTTGATCGAGCATCTGTGTCAGGTTCACGCCAAGCAAACGTGCCGTGTGTTCCGCACGTTCCAGGTAACGACTCATCCAGTAGAGACTATCAGCGACTCGTGAAAGCATGATTTCTCCGAGTGACAAGTGACGAGTGACGAGTGACAAGATAAAAACTTGTTCTTACTTGTCACTCGTCACTCGTCACTTGTCACTCATAAAGCACCCAAGTGTCTTTGCTTCCGCCACCTTGTGATGAATTAACGACGAGCGATCCGCGCTGTAGTGCGACGCGGGTCAATCCGCCGGGGACGATCTGAATGCGGTCACCATACAAGATATATGGACGCAGATCGATGTGGCGCGCTTCAACCTGCCCGTTAATAAAGCACGGCGCACGCGATAAGGCGAGCGTCGGTTGGGCGATGTAGTTGCGCGGATCGGCGAGGATGTGCTGCTTAAACTCCTCACGCTGGGCGGCGGTGCTGTGCGGACCGATCAGCATCCCGTAGCCGCCAGACTCGCCGACGGCTTTGACCACCAACTGGTCCAGGTTCTCCATCACGAAAGCGCGTTGCGATTCATCATCAAGCAAGTATGTTTCAATGTTTGGAAGAATCGGCTCCTCGCCCATGTAGTAGCGTATGATCGCCGGCACATACGCATATACCGCTTTGTCGTCGGCGACGCCCGTGCCGATGGCGTTGGCGAGCGCCACCCTGCCCGCACGATAGGCATTGAACAGACCGGCGACGCCGAGAATCGAGTCGCGGCGGAAAATGAGCGGGTCGAGAAAATCGTCATCGATGCGCCGGTAGATGACATCGACGCGCCTAAGCCCCCCGGTGGTACGCATGTACACAATGTTGTCATGCACGGCAAGGTCGCGCCCCTCAACGAGTTCAATGCCCATCTGTCTGGCGAGAAAGGCATGCTCGAAATAGGCGGAGTTATAAACGCCCGGGGTCAGCAGCACAATCGTCGGGTCTGAACGATGGGCGGGCGCGAGCGCGCGGAGCGTTGCGAGCAGCGCCTGACCATAATGGTCAACCGGGCGCACGCCGTAGCTGCTGAAGAGCTGTGGAAAGACGCGCTTCATCACCTGCCGGTTGGCGAGCATGTACGAGACGCCGCTCGGCACCCGAAGGTTATCTTCCAGTACGGCGAAGCTACCATCGGGCAGCCGCACGAGGTCAGTTCCAACGACCGAAATATAGATGTCGCGCGGCACGTGAAGACCGCGCATCTCGCGGCGGAAGTGGCGACAACTGTAGATTAAAGCGCGCGGCACGACGCCGTCTGCCAAAATCTTGCCATCGTGATAGATGTCTTTGAGGAACAGATTGAGCGCAGCGATGCGCTGTTCAAGCCCCCGCTGAATCGTGGCCCACTCACTGCTGGTGATAATGCGTGGCAGCAAATCGTAAGGAAAGATGCGCTCAGTGCCTTCTTCACTGCCGTAGACGGTGAAGGTCAGACCTTGATTTAAGAACGCAACGTCAGCCGCTTGTTGACGTTGCCGCAAGTGGTCGGCGGGCAATTCCAGGAGGCGCTGATACAGCGCTTGATACTGCGGACGCGGCACACCTTGCGGGTCAAACATCTCGTCGTACGCCACGTCGAGTTGATAGTTCTCGGTGAGGGAAAGCGCAGGTAGAGAGGCGCTTATTTGTGTGGGATCATTTATCGCCATACCATATTCAAAGTGGAAGGCAGTTTGGTTGTCAAGCAATTTTTATGAGTCAGGGCGTCATAGGTTCTTCTTGCGCGACCGCGATGCGCCGGGCTTGAATCCCGCACCTTCGATGCTTAGTTCAGACTTTTCAAACAGCTTTAAAAACTTAGTCACTTTACAAGTTGTTTAATTTGCTCTCTTATCTGCTTTGCCATTCACTCGCCAGCATTCCATATACGACATGATCCACAAATCTTTCATAAAGCCATTCGGCTTGTCGAATGACGCCCTCTTGGCGGAATCCGAGCCGTTCGGGAATCGCCCTGCTTCTGCTGTTTCCTGCTGCACACCGGATATCAACGCGGTTGAGTTGTAGTTCGGCGAAGGCATGGGTTACTAGGGCGCGGCATGATTTGGTCATGATGCCCCGCCCTTGTAAGCCGGCTTCGAGCCAATACCCCAGCCAACCGATTCGATTAAGCCAGTCAATACTATTGTGGCCCACGACGCCGGCAAGTTCACCCTGATACCAGATGCCGGCGACGAATCCATCATTGGCGGCGAATTGCTTTCGCGTCGTTTCGATGAAGTTTGATGTGTCTGTGATTGAAGCAACCGTGTCAAGCCACGGCAACCACTGCCGCAGATGTTCGCGGTTTGCATTCGTAAGAGCAAAGAGCGCATCAGCGTGACGCGGCTCCAGCAGGCGCAAGCTAATTTGATCGTCAACCTTGAATTCGAACATTTCGCTTCTCCGACAACTACCAAGCGCATCTGCTTATCCGATTCGTCAAGTCTCCCCTCATCTTCCTAACCGTTTTCGACCGACTCCCGGCAGAGAGCAGTGGGCAGTCAAAAGCTTTGTGCTGCTTACGACCTTCTGCTTTCTGCCTTCTATTTGCAATCAACCCTCTGCTGCCGCCGAAGCTTCGGCCTGGTTGAGCTTGGCATCGAGTTCGATTTCTAAACTGCCGCGCAGGGCGTTTGAGACCGGACACGCTTGCTCGGCTTCCGCTGCGATCTTCTGGAACGTTGCGTCGTCGATGCCGGGGATTGTGCCCTCAGTTTCCAAACGCATTTTGGTGATGCGAAAGCCGCTCGGCTGCTGCGGCTGAAGGGTACAGACGGCGCGTGTCTTGACTTGTTGCGGTTGGTGTCCGGCGCGCCCGAGCGTGGCCGCCAAAGCCATGCTGTAACATGCTGCGTGGGCAGCGGCGATCAACTCCTCCGGATTAGTTCCCGGCTGCCCCTCGAAGCGTGTGCCGAAGCTGTAAGGCGTTTTTGCGAGCACGCCGCTGGGACTGCTGATTTCGCCTCGCCCGCTGCGTAACTCTCCATTCCATACGGCTTCCGCCGTGCGTTTAATGTCTGCCATTTCGATAGTTCTCCTTTTAATCAATACAATCTTTTAGCCCTGTCAGGGGCACATGACGATAGCCGGAGCTTTCGTCTTTGGGTGAAAACCAGAACAGCATCACGCGCCGTAAACGCTTTCAATGTTAACGCCGCTTGCGCTGCACTTTGTAAAGGGGCGTGGGCAGCTTTTCGCTGGTCATCAACAACGCTTCACCATCTGCACTGTAACAGATGGCTTCACCTTGTTGACGCGGACCAACCGCAAGCACTGTTGGTTGCTGCTTCCACACATCATCAAACCTACTGCTCCCGCCCGCCGGCGCAATCCACTCATAAGCAAAACCGTAATCGCACAGCACTACGCGCCGCCCGTCGGGAGAGATCGAACCGCCGGTAATCATGCCGCCGAGCGGGCTCGGAATGCTCAACTGGCCGAGACGTTCAAGCGTCTGCGTACGCTCTGGGTTAAGCGGAGCCGCGGCCTTATAGATCGCGGCTCGTGCGAACGCCTTCTTCGTTACAATGTACACGTCGCCGGATATAGGATGCACAAGCAGCGCTTCGGCATCGTGGCGACCATCTGGATACCGCAAGCGAATCGTTTCTGCCTGCTCGGTTGTGCGCGGCTTGGCTTTCGTGGAAGCTGCATCGCCCGGCGCAATCGCGGGTTCGGCAAAACGGTAGATCACAATTTGAGTGCGGCTCTGCCCGTTGTCGCCGATGTCTCCCACATAGAGGTATGAGCCGCGGCGCGCTTCCGCTTGCTGCGAAACGAGTTGGCCGGGACCGACGGCGATGTCTTCCCAGTCGCGCGCTTTGGCTCCCTTGACCTGCCACACGCCGCGCTTTCGACCTCGCCCGTCGAAGGCATAGATAAACGCTCCATCTCCTGAATCATTATGCGTCCAAAAATAGTTGGGGCTGGTGCGCGAAGAGGCGATGCCGCTGCTCTCCGCAACATTTTGGTCTTCCAGATCAGCGAGGTGAATCGCAGGCCCGTATGCGCTTGAGTAGCTTGAGACATCTGATGGTTCGTTTGACTTCGATGAGGCGGGTGCAGTCTGCGATGCGCTACGACGCTGTTCACCAGAGTCAACACCGATTTTACGCACCGTTGCGGGCGCCGGATACGAATTGCAAGCCGAGCACAGCATAATGGTAAAGCTACACAGGATAAGAGGGTAGTGATGAGTGATGAGCGATGTGTGATGAGTTAGAGGAGTGAAATTAGACAATGCTCGTCCGTTCAACGAACCACGCCGCACGCAAGTGTTCATTAAACGGTTCATACAATCTTGCGCGGCAGAAAGTCGAGCACAACCGGGTCGTGATCTGAGAGCGCGCCTTCTTGGTCGCGTAAGTCGCCGATGATCTGCGGCGGTTGGCCGGGAGCGCCGAGAGTTGAGGCGACGCTGATGTCGCGGCCTGCGAACCAATCGAGTTTAAGCGAGCAGCGACCCTGCTGCTTTGAAAGCGCCCAGTTGATAAAGGGAAAGCACCAGTTCGGAATCCAATCAGCCATGTTTTCGTTTGGTCCCAAGTCGCCCACATCATAATGCAGCGTACACTGGCCCAGGGCATTCAAATCCTGATAACTGTAACCACGTCTTTCGAGTCCGCGGAACAGCTTGCGCTCAAACCAACGCTCCGGATAAGGATAGTGGTTCTTGATTACATGTGGCACACCCATCAGCACGCGCCGCCAGTAGCCGAGAATCGAATAGAGCGCACGCTTCGAGTTATACCCGGAGGTGTTCCAGTCGCCGCCGACGAGCGTCGGCAAAGTCGGGCGCAGATGTTCGAGGTGATTGAGCACCATGCGCATCTGCCGCCACCGATGACGCTGCGAAGAGTGTGCGTCCAAGTGCAGACTGACCGCGCGAAACATGCCCGCCGGATGCTCGACATCCGCGATTACTGCGCGCTGGCATCCCAGACGTTTCTCTGTCCCGCGCATCTTGTCTTTACCATTCGGAAGCGCGAGCGAGTGTGCGCGCCGTAGGGGGAACGGCGCGAGCAGCGCGTTGCCATGAAGCGCCGCGGTGTTTTCGCCGCCCGTGCGCATCTCCCATCGGTTGCCTTTACTGAGCGCGATATAGCACGGCGCAAACACGTAGTTGTAATTCAAGGAGGTCGCAATCTCGCGTGCGACAAAGCGGTTGTCGGTGCGCGCCATGCCGCAGTCGAGTTCTGTGAGCATCAGCACATCGCTCGCACCGAGCACCGCATGTTTATCAAGCGCACGAATGATTCCATCAAGGCGCAGCCCGCGCTCGATGTTCCAGGCGGTTGCGCGCACAAATGGTTTTGCCGCCAGCCTCGCCTGCGCCGCTTGGTCGCCGAAGTTTTCTTCGATGACGTTTCCGAGAACCCCTTCGATACGCGGTTGCAGTCGCCGGTACAAGGGCGAAGCAAGCACATGCTTTGTCGAAGAGAAGCGCCCCAGTTCCGGCAGAAACGGTTGCAGCCCGTGATCGAGAATCGCAATGTCAGTCGATTCGGGTGTTGGTATAAGCAGTTCTGGTGTCAAAGCG
>JACCTF010000259.1 GCA_013812565.1 Pyrinomonadaceae bacterium
GATTCCGTGATGGACAAGAAACTCGCGGGGTTGATGGAATTGGAATCACAATTCTATGAAGGCGGCGCGCTCGGTTCCGCAGACCTGGTGCCTAAAGAATCTGCCGGGCAGCAGGCGCGGCGCGACAAGGTGCGTGCTGAATTTGCCAGCCGTGATCGCAGCGCGGCTGAGCGGTTTCGGCAAAATCTAGGGGAATGGTATGGCAAAGAGCGAGCCGCGAAAGTTCAACACGTCGAGGCCTTTGAGATTAGCGAGTACGGTCGGCGGCCGGACAAAGCGGAGATCAAAAGACTGTTTCCCTTCTTTGACTAAACCCAACCATGAGAGGTCGGTGCAATTAAAATCGGCCACAGAGGCACAGAGTGAATAATGAAACAACATTCCATCAGGCGCTTTTTTTTCATCTGCTCTGTGTCTCTGTGTTTCTGTGGCATGTATCCCGCTGAATCAATGCTTCAAGCGCAAGTGACATCGGCGCAGGATCGCCGCCTTGTCGAAGTCTGCGACCTTAATAAGGTTTACCGCTTCAAGCCTTACCAAACAAAACAGGAATGGCTCGCGCGTGCCGAACACTTGCGCCGCCAGATTCTCACGAGTGCCGGTCTCCTGCCGATGCCTCCCAAGCCGCCGCTCAACGCACGCATCTTTGACCGTATCGAACGTTCTGATTACACGATTGAGAAGGTTTATTTTGAGAGTCACCGTGGCTTCTTCGTTACCGGCAATCTCTACCGTCCCCGTGGTCAAGGTAATCCGCGGCCCGCGATTCTCACCCCGCATGGACATTGGGCCTACGGGCGGTTGGAAAATACCGATATGTGTTCGGGCCCCGCTCGCGCCATTAACTTTGCCCGCCAGGGTTATGTCGTCTTCACCTATGACATGATCGGTTACAACGACAGCACGCAACTGGCACACAGCTTCGGCGGTCAGCGCGAAGAACTCTGGGGCATCAATCTCGCCGGTCTCCAACTCTGGAACAGCATCCGCGCCGTAGATTTCCTTTCCTCGCTGCCTGATGTAGATCGTGAGCGGATTGCCTGCACGGGAGAATCGGGCGGCGGCACACAAACATTTCTCCTGATGGCCGTGGACGACCGGATCAAATTCGGCGCTCCCGTCAATATGGTCTCGGCGCACATGCAGGGCGGGTGCTTGTGCGAGAACATGCCGGGTCTTCGCATAGATACTTTCAACGTTGAATTGGCCGCGCTCGCAGCACCCCGCCCGCTGCTGCTTGTGTCCGCTACCGGCGATTGGACGCGCGATACGCTTGCAGTTGAGTATCCGGCGATCAAAAGCGTCTATCGTCTGCTGGACGCTGAAGACAAGGTACATGCTGTTCAGATGAATGCCGAGCACAACTACAACAAAGAAAGCCGTGAAGCGGTTTATGCATGGTTCGGGCGATGGCTGTTGGGCACGAGCGACGAAGGGGGCTTGAAAGAAAAGTCTTTCAAAGCTGAGATGCCTCCGCAGCTACTCGTCTTTTATGGTCTCGAACAACCAAAGAGTTCGGTGAACGCCGGGTCGCTAACTTCCCACCTGATCGAGAGCGCCGAAAAGCAACTCGATGCGCTGAAGCCAAAAGATAAAGCGGGCCTTGATGAATTCAGAAAACAGATGGAACCCGTTCTCGCGCAGACGCTCGGCGCGAGTCTGCCCGCGTTAAATGACATGGAGGTTTGGAAAGGAGAGCAAGCGCGTGCGCGATACTTTACAGTCGAGCGCTTCCTGATCGGCCGCATAGGTAAAGGCGACCGCGTGCCGGCAACCGTTTGGATGCCAAGCCGTCGCAATCGCACAAAGACGGCGACGCTGATAGTCCACGAAGATGGCAGAGCGCCGCTGACCAATCTCGAAGGTGTATCACCTGGGCCTGTAGTCGCTGAACTTTTGCGGAAAGGCCATGTCGTGATGGCAATCGACTGCTTTCAGACGGGTGAGGCAAAAGGCGCTCGGGCTAAAGAGGTGCAGTTCTTCACGACTTATAACCGCACCGACGATGCCAACCGCGTTCAGGACATTCTGACGGCGATCGCCCACCTGAGAAATCGCCCTGATGTCGCACAAATAAACTTAATTGGGACGGGGCGAGCGGGCTTGTGGTGTCTGCTTGCACGGGGCCTCGCGCCCCAGATCAGCCGCACGGTGGTTGACGTCGCACAGTTTGACAACACAAGCGACGAGGCTTTCCTCAAAGAATTGTTCACGCCTGGTTTGCGTCGTGCCGGTGAATTACGCACAGCCGCCGCACTTGCCGCTCCATCGCCGCTGCTGATTCACCACACGGGTGACAGATTTCGCACAGATTGGATTAGCGAGGTTTATCAAACGCTCGGCGCGAGCAGCGAGCTTGAAGTTCACAAGGATAAGTTGACAGATGTTCAGGTGGCGAATTGGCTTTTCCAATAAGAGAACGGAGCATCACCGTGAAGAAGC
>JACCTF010000724.1 GCA_013812565.1 Pyrinomonadaceae bacterium
GTTGTATTGCATCCGACGGCGGCAACGGTTGAGCGGTTCTCCGCACATGTCTCACGCATGAGGGAAGCGTCGAAGAGCGCGCCAGCGGATGACGCGCTCGCCGCTCCGTTGCGCACGCTCGACGGCCGCGAAGTGACCTTGCGCGCTAACATCGAGTTACCGGCTGAGTACGAAGGCATTCGCCGCTACGGTGCGCGGGGCATCGGGCTATACCGCTCAGAGTTTCTTCTCTCACATGACGGCGTACTTCCTTCGGAGGAAGAACAGTGTGCGGCTTACATCAAGGTCGCGCAACTAGCAGGGGCGGACGGCGCAACAATACGTTTGTTTGACCTTGGCGGAGAGAAGATCGGGCTTGCGGAGGCGGACTCCGCGCCGCGCAACCCGGCCCTCGGACTGCGCGCAATCCGCTTCGCTCTTCAGCAAGAAGATGTATTACGCACGCAGGTGCGTGCTTTACTGCGTGCGGCGGCGCACAAAAGTTTACGCATCGTGCTACCGATGATTTCAGATGTTGCAGAGGTGCGGCGCACGCGCGTGGTTATAAACGAAGAGCGCGAACGCCTTGAAAGCGAAGGACACCAAACAGGTATGGTCGAGATCGGCGCGATGATCGAGGTGCCGTCAGCGGTGTTCGTTGCCGATAAGCTCGCGCGCGAAGTCGATTTCTTCAGCCTTGGCACAAACGATCTTGTCCAGTATTTGCTTGCCGTTGATCGGAGCAACGACCAAGTAGCTGATTGGTTTCGCTCGCTGCACCCGGCCGTGCTTCAAAGCATTCGCCTGACGCTTGATGCCGCACGCAGAGCCGGGATTCCTGCAGTCGTCTGCGGCGAGATGGCGGCTACACCAACCTACGCTTTCGTGCTGCTCGGCCTTGGCGCGCGCGATCTCAGTATGTCTGCCGCAGCAATCCCACGCATTCGCTACACCATCGCACGAATTGATGCGGCAAGCGCTGAGCGAATCGTTACCGAATGTCTCGAATGCGCTTCGGCTGACGAAGTCGAAGCGCTTATATACAAGCAACTCGGCGAGGGATGGCCGCATTTGTTTCCTCCAGAGATCTTGCCAGCCCCGAAAAATAAGGAGTAAGATCACCGTTGCGAGGGCATCTATAGAACAATTTCTACCTGGATGCGCTACAGCTTGGCATACGTGTTGCTACGCCGCTCGTGAAATGCTTTTTCTGCATCCAAATGACTGATCGAATCTTTTGTAAACTATTTTAGTGCAGTCTGCGAGTACGAACGAGTTGGCTGTGAAGTTGAAATGATTGATTAGTAAAGAGAATCACAGTTGGCTTCCGGTCGCAGCCTGAAGGGTACTCGTCGATTCACGTAGAGAAGTTGGAAACTAAGCCCATTATGAGTAAAGGTCTGTTCGCTACGGCATTAATTTTAGCCATGAACTCTCCGCTTGTTGCTGTTATAGCGCAAACTAACATTGAGCCGCAGCGCAGCAATGGTAGTGAAGTAGCCGTGGCGAAGCGCATTGAGCAGGGAGACAAGGTTTTTGATCGCGGACGCTGGCGCTCAAAGAGAGAAGTTGTGCGGGAGAGAGAACGTCGGGTACCCGATAAGACAGGTCAAGTTCCGGTCTTGGCGACGACTGATCCTGCCGAACCTACTCGCGAAGATAACCAAACGTCAGCGGCGAATAGTCTACTACAAAGACCAAGCCCCGCAACTGTTAACTCAAACGTTCGTTCACCAATAAACACCAACACAGCTTCGGATACCGGAGCCGCAAATGGTGTAGCGCCATCAAACCCGGCCACGCCGTCCAACACAACTACATCGCCGAACACAGCTCCGAGGGAAGTAGCTGCTGCGTCTTCTAACTCAGCCCCTCTGACAGCTATCTATCGCATCGGTGTTGGCGATGTGCTTGACATTCGACGACTTAACTCAGCTGCCCGGGAATCATCGCTCTATACGGTGATGGCTGGCGGCTTGTTGGAGTATCCGTTAGTGGGCGACCCGTTGGTTGTCGCCGGGCTAACGACGGATGAAATTGATGCAAAGCTAACGGCAGAGTTGAAGCGACGGGCTATCGATCAAAACCCGCAAGTAGTTGTGAGCGTACGCGAGTATGCAAGCCATACAGTAGTTGTGAGCGGGTTAGTCGCCGAGCCGGGAACCAAACTGCTGCGGCGCGAAGCCGTTCCACTGTACGTGGTGCTGGCCGAAGCACAGTTGCGTCCGGAAGCCGGACGAGCAACAGTGATCGCGCGAGCAACCGGACAAAGCACCACTATTGATCTATCAAACAGCGCCGCGATGAATGTTCTTGTGCAGGCCGGTGATGTCGTAACAGTGACCGGGCGCGTGCCACAATTTCTCTACATCGGGGGCCGAGTTGATTCGCCCGGGCAGAAAGACTTCCATTCGGGCATGACGTTAACTCAAGCAATTCTCGCATCTGGCGGTGTTACGAGTGCTGATGCCGTGAGAGTTAGAATTTCGCGGCAAGGCCCAGACGGACGCTTAATATCCAGTGAGTTCAATTTGATTCAGATAATGTCTGGTGAGGTTCCTGATCCGCCTTTGCAACCTGGCGATCGCGTAGAGGTTGGCCGCGCTCGCAAGTAAGTTCCCGTACGCAAAAGCTTTAAAGCGCGCGCAGAGTGGAAGCTGCTTAGGGTGGTGAAGGTATGGGCGGGTCGGTACTCGTAAATTTCTTGGAAAGAATCAAAGCCCTAAGCATTCACCAGTGTCCACATAAGTAGTGTCACAAAAACCTGTAGAACCTTCCAAGCATCCACTGTTAGACTAAGAACTTCAATCTACTAAATTCTTCTACCTCTCCGGGCCGGCAGCTCCAAATCAGAATCCGGCTTCTTGAATCGGTATCAATGTGCTTACTTGCGATGGCATCTAAAATATCGGGTTGTTATATAAAACGCTCCCGATTACATTTACTGTACCCGTTGAACATTGATTTGTTATACTCGCGCGGCGTTATGCGAGAGAGCAGATTGGGTGATCGCTGCTTCGCTTCAAAAAAGTGAAGGAGAGGAAAGTCCGGACACCGTAGGGCAGCGAGCCCGCTAACGGCGGGGCGTTTAGTCAAGTGCAGTGACGTTTTTGGCGTACACATAGCATTACTAAACGACGACAAGTGCAACAGAAAGTAGACCAGCCAGCAAGCGGCAGAATGGCAGGGCCAACCGTAGCAGGTGATGGGTGAAATGGTGCGGCTCCTCAAGGGCTTAATGTAAAAGCGCACCAGCGCGTGTGGTGACATACGCGGCTAGGCAAACTCCTCGCGGTGCAAGACCAAATAGGGAGACGGCATTAGGGTGGCTCGTCCGAAGCGCTTCATACGAAACGCGCTCGCGTCTCCGGGTAGGTCGCTCGATCCATTTGGCAACAAATGGGCTAGATGAATGATCGCCATTCCGAGCTTGCTCGGAACACAAAATTCGGCTTATAGATCTGCTCTATGCGCATAACGCAATACTTATAATAAGCGCGGTGCACGCGAGTGCGCCGCCTTGAATTGACGCTCTTTAGGGCATTTGCAGGAGAGGCAGAGGAGAATGGTGAACCGTAAAGGTGTTTTTATCGGAGCTTACGTACCAAACGAGCTTAAAGAGTCTTTGCGTCGTCGTGCAGCAGCGGAGCACCGCACGTTATCGCAAGAGATTACGCGCATTTTGACGGAAGCAGTTCATGGACGTAGCCTCCCGCCCGGGTCCATTGATCGACGCAGTCCTGATTCCGGACCACGGCGACGAAACAGCGACCCGTTGCCGCGACGTCGTGCCTATGATGTTCCATATGGCACGCCGGAGGGAGTAACAAGCGATCACTGAACCAGCTTGATACATAGCCCCATCAAAGGAGCGGACTCTTAATAACAACAGGGATAAGAGCCGCTCTTCAATATGCAGGTAATGTGGTGAGCCAAATGCATCGCGCGCTGCTTTGCTAGAGGGGTGCGCCCTGTTTTCATGTTGAGTTCTGCTATACTGTAGTCCCTATTACCAATTATTGCTGGACTCTTAGCAGTGAACCAAAGCAAAATCCTCTATGCCATTTCAGGGTTGTTCATAGGTCTCGTTGTCGGATTCATCTTTACAAACGCGGTGAATCGTCAGGAACGAGAGGAGATGCGTACTGAGCTGGCGCGACTGCGCGCTACATCACAAACAAAAGGTAACCCTCCCAACAATCCTTCTACGGCCGGCAATTCAAATTCGTCACTGACCGACGAAGATGTTCGCAATGTCATCGCGCGCGGCGACGCCAATCAGAACGATGTTGATTTGCAACGTAAGATCGGTCGCGGATTCTATCTTTACGCAGCACAGACCGGCGAGACAAAGCTTCTACCGGAAGCTGTCCGCTTTCTTCAACGCGCATACGCGGCTGAGCCGAACGACTATGAAACAACGGTGATGTTGGGCAATGCCTTGTTCGATCTTGGACAAGCCTCTGACGCCGAAAATTTTAAGGAGGCCCGCATCTATTATTTGAAGGCTCTTGCAATCAAGCCGAAAGATGTGAGTGTGCGCACAGACCTCGGCCTCACTTACTACTTTGATAAACCGTCACAGCCTGAACGAGCCATCGCCGAGTACCGCAAATCGCTTGCCGTTGATTCGAGCCACGAACCGACGCTCCAAAATCTCGCCACTGCATTGATCAGCATCCGAGTTTTCGACGAAGCTCAGCAGCGAATTGATGAACTTCAACGAATCAACCCTTCGCACACAGCGCTGCCTAATCTGCGTGCACAGCTCGCGCAAAGCAAGAACAAGGCAAAGGAGCAAAACTGAAGTACCTGTTCATTCTCGGCCTGTTCATACTCGTGAGTGCTCTTATCTATCGGCGTATCAAACCGTACGTTAAGATTGCACGCCAGGTGCTCGGCATCATGCACGATGCGCAATCAGTGCGCTTGAAACAGAACGCAGAACCGGTTCGCGAGGTCAGCCAAGCAAGCGGGAAGCTTGTGCGCTGCGTTGGTTGCGGCGTCTGGCTGCCCACTTCACGCGCCCTTATGCTACGACGTTCTCCCGCCTTGTCTTACTGCTCGACCGCCTGTGTCGAACGCACGACGGAAGGAGTTAGAAAAAATGAAGGATGAAGAAAAGAAAAAGATCCGTCTGCTCTATTCATCCTTCTTCCTTTATACTTTCCACTATTGCCGGCGTAATATCGGCAAGCGAACGCACGCGACGAGCGAGTTGCTCACGGGCCGGGCCCCACACAAGCGTCGGAACCGGGTTGCGTGTGTGGTTGCGGATTCCTAAATCTTCGACGTTGCCGTGATCGCTTGTGAGCATCACAGTTAAGTGGTCGAGATCAACGCGGGCGAGCAGGGCGCGAACGAAACGAGCAAGATTGGTGAGGATTATCAAGGCACCCGCCATGTCTTGAAGATGTCCAACCCGGTCGGTGAGAAAATACTCATAGAGCGTAAAGCGATGTTGCCGGGCTATCACGGCAAGTGTTGCGGCAGCTTGCTCCGGCGTGCGCGGCTCAACACGGTGGCCCGCTTCAATAAGCAACCCGTTGGTAAAATCATGATAGAGAGCTTGGCCTGCGCCAAGATCATCAAGGGTGCGAAATTTCATCTCGGCGGCTTCAACGGCAACTGTGCTGGCTGACACCCAGCGCGGTCGTTTGTCGAAGAAGCGCGGCGAGTAGGCGTTAGCAAATGCGACGCGGGTCACTCCGGCCTGTTGTAGTTGAAGAAAGATCGAATGCCTGTTGATGATGTCGCGTAAAGCCGCATTAGGGAATCCTTGTTTATGGTGACCGAGCATCGCGGGTGCGTTAACGCCCGTTAGAATTGTTGTTTGCCCTGAAGCACTTTGCGGTCGGCCAGCAACGCCCAAGCAGGCATCTGTCCGCACCAATCGGCCATCGCCGAATAAAACGGGTTCTTCATCCTCAAAGATTCCGAGCGGCATCGCCGCTTCCCCAAGCTGAAGAAGCGGATTGTGCCGACTGCGCGTGCCGATGCCGAGACCATCAATGAAGATAAGAAGAATAGACATGCAGGCGAGGTAAGTGAAGGTGGCGCATAATTCTAAGTGCCAATTTCTTAGGAACTTAGCCGTTTTCTATGAGCTGTTGTGATTCCTTGTGCGAAAGTTCTGTAGGGAAGAATCGACAAACATCGAAATTGCTCGGAA
>JACCTF010000274.1 GCA_013812565.1 Pyrinomonadaceae bacterium
AAAAGATCAACGAACAGTTTGCAAGGCTTTGCCGAAGCTGTTCGACTCTGTGCCCGGCGTCCATTTTGCTTTTGTCGGCGGACGCTTCGCCACCGCACCGCAGATTTATGACGAGTGTGTGAGCTATTGCGAGCAACAAAAGATCATTGAGCGTGTGCATTTTCTAGGCAAGCGTCAAGACATCCCGGAGGTGCTCAGCTCGCTTGATCTCTTTGTCTTCTCGTCGCTTAGAGAGGGTTTGCCGATTGCCGTTATCGAAGCGATGACCGTGGGGTTGCCCTGCGTAGTGTCTGACATCGGGCCGTTGCTCGAAGTGTCGGACGGGGGGCGTTATGCGGTGGCGTTTCGCCGGGAAGACCCTGACGACTTGGCCCGGAAGCTTATCGATCTTATCGAAGACTCGGCACGCCGCAAGCAGCTCGGGCAGCAGGCCAAAGAGTGGGCGCAATCGCGGTTCAGTATTGAGGCTCACCTGGCGAATTTAAGCAGCTTGTACAGATCACTGGTGCGTACCACATCCACCACCGTTCTCAGATAAATTTATGGCGACAAAGAATTTGACACAGAAAACACAGAGGCGCAGAGAACACAGAGCCTTGAAATTTCTCTGGGCACCCTCTGCGTTAACTCTGCATCTGTACGGTGAACTGCCCCGCATCATACGCTCGATTATAACCCGTACGACAACCAGGAATCATGAAGCATGCGCATATTGATGGGCATGCCGAGCAGAGATTCCTTGGGAGGGCCGAACGCCTGCGAGCCGCCCTTCGTTGCGGAGTTGCGGAGGGCGGGCGTCGAGGTTGAAGAAGAAGTTTACGTTTATGGTGAACGGCTTCGGAAAACTAATCTCCGGCATAGAGTGACGACGGTGCTGCGGACGGCCCGCGCCCTGCGGCGGCGGCTTCGCACCGGGCGCTTCGATCTTGTCCACTTGAACACGGCATTTGATCTCAAGGCGCTGTTGCGCGACGTGTGCACCGTTTATATTTTTTGCATCTGCCCGAGCAAAATCTTTCTAAAATTTCATGGCTCGGATGCGCATCTAGTGCAGACGAACAATCTCGTGCTACGTCTACTCAGTCGCGCCCTGCTGTCACGAGTCAACGGCATCGGAGTTTTATCAAGCGAGGAGAAAGCGAACTTTGTTCGGGCCGGTGTGAATGAACGCAACATCTTCGTCGTGAAGAACGTCGTGAAGCAGGGGATGGAGCACCCCGATCCTGAGTTCGCCAGGCGAATGGACATCAAGGGAGGCGTTCCCGTATTGCTGTTTATCGCCAGGTTCATACACTCCAAAGGACTCGTTGACGTGATTCGCGGGTGCGCGATTGTGCGAGATCGTGGGCTTGATTTTGTGCTGCTCTGCGTCGGCGATGGACCGGCTCGCCCACATGCGGAAGCTGAGGTTGCGCGCCTGAACTTACAAGCGAAGGTACGCTTCGTGGGCTATATCAGAGAAGAGGAAACGGATCAGTTTTATGCGAGCAGCACGATGCTGATCTTCCCAACCTATTTTCAGGAAGGTTTTCCGATGGTGGTATTCCGTTCGGTTGCCGCGGGCATTCCCGTTATCACAACGCGCATCCGCGCTGCCGCCGATTACCTGCAAGAGCCGGATAACTGTCTCTGGGTCGAGGCAAAGAATCCCGCGCTACTCGCCGAAAAGATCATTCACCTTTTATCGAATCCAGAAATGCGGAAGATGATGGGGCGCAATAATCGCGACTTGGCACGTCAATTTACAGCCGAACGCGTCGCCGAAGAATATGTGGCGATCTACGATCAGCTCATCAAAGAACCAAGATGAACTACCTGTTTCGCGACCGCTGGTACGATGTCCCGCGGTACGCTTCTTACAACGGATGTCGCCTTGTTCAAGTAGATTACACAGTTCCGCTCGCGCGGGTTGCGCCGCGCGATCAACGAGTCATACCGCGCAGTTGGCGCAAAGTGTGGAAGTTCACCGCCGCCGAGGGTCTCATCAACACCGCGAAGAAGATTCAATCCAAACGAGAGCAGGAGCTTATCAGCAGCAACTTTCATGTGGTGCTCGCGGTCGGAACAGCTTTAACCAAACTCGGCGGTGAAGCCGAACCGACAGTGAACGATGCGCCGCTACTCTGCCTCGGCACAAGGCATCCGCAATGCGCCGAGGTGATGCTGTTTCGTGAAGAACTGATTGTTCCGCTTCCATCCTTGCCCGATTCAGAGCATTGCCTTCAAGCGGTTGAGAGTGCTGCCGAATCATTGAGCATAGATGAGAGCGGATGGCAGGCTCTCGCCGGGTATAACTTCTATTCAGATACCGTTCCTCCTATGGGGGCTGTTGATTTTGTTCGCCGAGTCGCTTCGTACTTCGGGAGAGAATCCTCGACTGAAGCGCTTGCCGCAGAATCACCCGTTGCGGCAGGGAAGTCCAAACCGGCGGTGATCCGCCCTGCATCTGCGACAGTCGCTTCGCCTCAGTCTTCTACGCACGTTAGACGTGCGGGCCAATCGGCTCAGGGTCGCGGCGTTGCCGTTATTGCTGCGGGCGATTATGTGCGGACGCAGATTGTTCCCGCGCTTCAGCGCTCCAGCATGCATCTTCAAACGGTGGTTGATATTGAACCTTATTTGGCTGAGCATGTGCGACAGAAATTCGGTTTCGCGCAAGCGATGACCGATTGGCGTGAGGCAATCTCGCAAACCGAAGTGGACATTGTAATCATCGCTTCATATCACGATTCACATGCGGAGATCGCTTCGGAATCGCTGCGAAAGAGGAAGAAGGTGTTTGTTGAAAAGCCTCCGGTCGTCACTCGCCCTGACCTTGCGCTTCTTTTAGAAGCGGCGCGCCAACCGGAGGCGTGGCTCGAAGTCGGATACAACCGACGTTACGCTCCGTTGACACGTAAAGCGAAAGAATTGCTTCGCTGCGCAAGTGGACCAACAACTATTCTATGCGTTGTCAAAGAGGTTGAGATACCCGATCAGCATTGGTATCGCTGGCCGAAAGAAGGAACAAGGATCACGGGCAACATCTGCCACTGGATAGATTTGATCGTCTATCTTCTCGGCGCAGACACCAAGCCGGTGGAGATGACTATCACCGGGTCGGCCGATTCTCAGCCTGACGAGGAGAGAGGATTGAACATACTCTTTCAAGATGGTTCAACGGCAACTATCATCGCCACCTCGCGCGGCGACGACACGCTCGGCGTTCAAGAATTGATCGAGGTGCGACGCGATAAATTAAGTATCAGGATTGATGACTACCGTTCGATGCAAGCGTCGCATGCCGGACGAATGCTTTATTACAAACAAGGTCTGCGCGAGAAGGGCCACGCGATCATGTACAGGGAAGCGATTCAAAGGATGAAGCGCGGAACGCCCGCCCTCTATTCGCTTGAAGAATTGAAACTAACTTCACTGCTTACTATTCGTGCGACGGAAATGGTAAAAGATAACAGTCGGCATACAGCCCTACCTCTTGAGAAGCAGTGAAGTTTGCGAAGAAACCGTCGAGATAACAAAGATATTATGTTGCTTTACCGGATCAGACAGATGAATCGAACGGTTGAATTTATAGCGCTCGCACTCATCGCGGTCGTGTCGGTGCTGCCGATCAAGGTTGATGCTCAAGACGCTCAGGGCGAAGTGAAAAGGGTGCTTTCAGCCCCGGCGGGGCGGAAGAACTTAGCCCACGGCGTAAGACGTGGGAACAAGCGAGAGATTCAATCTTCGCGTTCTCCGAAGCTACCTCTGCGTCCTGTGCATACCTACTCGATTGTGGCGCGTGATCCGGCGACCGGCGAGTTGGGAGTGGCAGTGCAATCGCACTGGTTCTCGGTCGGCTCGCTTGTCGCGTGGGCCGAAGCGGGCGTTGGCGCAGTAGCTACGCAGTCGTTTGTTGATCCGGCTTACGGCAAACTGGGGCTTGACTTAATGCGCGCGGGACGCAGCGCGCCTGATGCTTTGAAGTCTCTGGTTGCCGGAGACGAAGGGCGCGACGTGCGGCAAGTGGCGATGATCGACAGGGAAGGGCGCGTCGTGGCACATACCGGAACGAAGTGTATCGAGGCGGCGGGGCACGCAGTCGGCAGAGACTACTCGGTGCAAGCTAACCTGATGCTTAACGACAAAGTGTGGCCTGCGATGTCGCGTGCCTTTGAGATGAGCAAAGGCGACTTGGCCGAGCGGATGCTTGCGGCTTTGGAAGCGGCGGAGAGCGCAGGCGGCGACATTCGCGGCAAGCAGTCGGCGGCGCTCGTTGTTGTCACAGGCAAGCCGACAGGCAGAGCGTGGGCTGATCGCATCTTTGATTTGCGCGTTGATGATAACCCCGCGCCGCTCAGGGAACTGCGTCGGCTGGTGACGCTTGGGCGGGCTTATAACCACATGAACGCGGGCGATCTGGCGGTGGAGAAGAAGGACAACGAAGCGGCACTGCGTGAATATGCGGCGGCGGAGATGTTGGTGCCCGACAACTTAGAGATGATTTACTGGCATGCCGTGGCGCTGGTGAACATGGGGCGCGTAGACGAATCGCTTCCGTTGTTCCGGCGAATCTTTACCGCAGACCCGAATTGGCGAATGCTCACGCCGCGACTGGTCAAAGCGGGTTTGCTGCCGAACGATGCGAAGTTGATCGAGCGAATAATCAAGCTTGAAGCTGATAGATGATGCGGCTCTAAGTTGGCGGCTGCGTATTCTCTAGTTGGGCATCTTTCCTTCGGCAAGGAGTTGAAAAATCTTGCCATTTAGTTTTCAATTGGTGGCAGGAGGCTTTAGATGACACCATCAGCACAGAATCTGATTTCGACCTTCGACCAGTTGCCTGAACTCGAAAAGAAAGAAGTGGCGGCGCCTATCTTGCACCGCACCTTGCAGCTTGATTTCCCGCCACTCTCTGATGAGGAACTTATCTTGAGCGCGGAAGAAGTGTTCTTGGAGCTTGACCGTCGAGAGGCAGCAGATGCCCAATCCTAATCGCGGGGAAGTTTGGCTGGTTGATTTGGGTTTATGCCGCCAAAGTTCGCCCTTGTTTGGTATTGAGTATTCCGGCGGCGGACGAAGATAGGGCTTTGGCGACACTCGTGCCGCATACGACCACCGTTCGTGGTTCAAGGTTTGAAGTTTAGGTTCAGGTTAAGTTTCTTCGTGCAGGAGCGTTTGACGCGCAGCATCTTGTGACCATTCCACACGCCAAGCTAATCCGGAAGTTGGGAACATTACAACCGACGCAACTTGTCTCCGTCGAAAATACAGTTCGGTTATGGCTCGGTTTGTAACACACTTGTTACCGTCCACGGGACCAACAACAGGTTCAAGCTGACTGCCTGATCGCTTCGCTCTTGTGCGGCATCTGAATCGTGGCGATCTGACCTAACCCGCGCCGTACAAGCGATTGCACCTAACTTGCTGATCGCTTCGCTTTCATCTGCTTGATGAAAGCGTGTTGGGCATCTCACGTTGAATGATGGTAATTACTTTGGTAGTTTCTCGAAAGAAATGGATTGAGCAAGATTGGCAGAAGACGCTACGAATCGTTAATCTCAGAAAGGAACTGATATGAATAATCGAATCTTTAACAGAATTGTCGGACAAGGGCGCAGATGTTCAGCGGGAGTTTGCTTTCTCCTGATCGGTATTTTGTGCTGCTCGGCGGATGGATTAGCACAGCAGCAAAAGATGGCTGCTTCAAGCGAGTCATCATCAACGGCGGCTTTGAACACTTTGAGTGCAGCCGAGAAAGCTGCGGGGTGGAAACTGCTCTTCGATGGGAAGACAACCGCGAATTGGCGTGGAGCTTACAAGCCTGGCTTCCCAGCCACGGGTTGGATCGTCGAAGACGGTTGCTTAAAGGTTCAGCCGGGGTCGGGCGGGGAAGGCGGCAGCGGTGGTGGCGACATCGTTACCACGAAGCAGTACGGTAACTTCGAGTTGCAACTTGAGTGGCGTTTGAGTCCCGGCGGTAACAGCGGGATCAAGTATTTTGTGACGGAGAATCTTCCGAAGCCGAGCGGTTCGGCAATCGGTTTGGAGA
>JACCTF010000304.1 GCA_013812565.1 Pyrinomonadaceae bacterium
GTGACAGAGTCAAGCAGAGGTTCGGCGCCAGCGGCGCGAGCTGACTCGCGTGCGCTGTGCATCACAGCCGTGAGTATGTCTGTCGGGTCAAGTTCTGCGCCGAGCATGTCGCGTTCGTACTGCGGAAGCTGGTCGGCTTGCGAGCGGTCGCGCAGGTAATTCACAGGGATGCCGCCGCCGAGATTGATGTGATCCAATGTGCAACCCGTCTCGCGGTGGACTACGACGAGGTGTTCCCACATCGTGCGGAAGGCTTCAGCAAACGGTTCAACGTCGGGCGTCTGCGATCCGACATGGATGTGTATGCCGCAGACGTGGATGAGGTCAGGATTTTGTAAAGCTTGATGAAAAGCTTCGGGGACTTCCCGTGACGAGATGCCGAACTTTGATGTGAGCAGAGCGGTCTGCAAACCCGGATGGGAGCGCGTCGAGATTTCGGGAACCAGCCTGAGCGCGATCCGCGCCCGTTTGCCCATTCTTCGAGCGGCTTCTTCCACCAGCTTGATTTCGTAAATTGAATCAACGTTGATGGCATAGATTTGCGCTGCGACGGCTTCGTCTAGTTCTGAAGCCGTCTTGCTAGTACCGTTGAAGATAATTTGATCGGGGCGAAATCCCGCGCGAAGTGCTTTGTATAGTTCGCCGCCGCTATTAACTTCAAGGTCAATTCCTGCCTCGCGCACCGCCGCAAGCACAGCCATGTTGGAGTTGGCCTTCGAAGCGTAACAGAACTTTACTGGCCGCTCGATCTGTGCACCAGCTTGCTTCAGGCGTTCGATGTTGTAGCGAATGCGCGGTTCAGAGAAAACGAAAAGCGGCGTGTCGTGTTCGCGTACAAGCTCCAGTGCGTCAACACCGTTAATGTGAAGATGACCTTCGCACGTCTCCAAAAAACCTGGGATCGTCCACGCTGGATGAGAAGCGACGAGTTGCGATGACATGTTATAAGCTCCTTCAAGGGGTTCCGGGCGAGAGAACTGAAATTTTAAGGAAGATAGTCGGGGCCAAGGTTAGCGTCAAGCCGACTGACTGCCGACTGACCAGGCGAGAATATACAGTGAAAGGGAATTAAGAAATGAACGAAGCGAGTTGGCAACAGGTTCGGCAAGAATTTCCTGTGACCGAGCACACGGCATATTTGAACAGCGCGGCTTCCGGGCCGATGCCCGGATTCGTCGCCGAAGCCGCTCAAAAGTTTTATCGGGAGATGATGGAAAGTGGTGATCGGCACTGGGAGGAATGGCGGGCACGTCGCGAAGCGACCAGAGTAAATCTGGCAAAGATGATCAACGCTGAACCCGAAGAGATCGGTATTACAACGAACACTTCAATTGGCATGAACCTGATCGCAGATGCGCTTGAGGAACGAGGCGAAGTGATCTCCTGCGAGCTTGAGTTCCCTGTCTCCACTGTTCCGTGGATGCATCGCGGCGTGCGTGTGCATTTTACGAAGACGCCGGATGGCGTACTTCATGAGGACCGTGTATGCCAAGCGATGACAAACAAAACTGGAACAATCGTCATTAGCCACGTGCAGTATTCAAACGGCGCGCGCACACCGCTGGAAGAGATTGGAGCGCGGAAGGGAAGTCACGCTTTGGTTGTCAACGTCAGTCAATCAGCGGGCGTGCTGCCGATTGATGTCCGGCGGATGCATATCGATGCCCTGTGCGCAACGGGTCACAAGTGGATGCTCTCCGGTTACGGTTCCGGCTTTGTTTATATGAGCCGCGAACTGCTTGAACGCACGCGCCCGCGCCAGATCAGTTGGATGAGCGTCGAAGATCCCTTCGCGATGCGCAACAGCGAATATGTCTTGCGGACGGACATGGCCGCACGATCTGAGATCGGCGTGCCGCACTTTGCAGGCATATTCGCGCTTGGTGCGAGCGTAGACTATTTGATGAAGCTTGGCATCAGTAACATCGAAGGACGCGCGCTCGCCGTTAATCGTCATCTGACGGCGAGCCTTGCGGATGCGGGATGGAAAGTGTTATCGCCGTTGCGCGACGAAGCGACGCGCTCAGCCGAAACGCTGGTCGAACTTGAGAACCCGGCGCGGGTGATGGCGCATCTGTCCCGGCGCGGCGTTGCGGTGACGCAAAAGCCCGAGGGCATCCGCGTCGCCACGCATTTCTTTAACAATGAGGCGGACATCACGCGGCTCATCCAAGCACTGAACGAAGCACGTCAGCTTTAAAATCCGAAGCTGATCAACGAAGCGAAGGTCAACGCGACCTGGGCCGCCCGACGCATTCCACCTGCTGGCGAGTTTCGTTAATTTAATTCGTCGCTTCGTGGAGCACGCGACTCCGCT
>JACCTF010000310.1 GCA_013812565.1 Pyrinomonadaceae bacterium
AAATTGAAGTATCTGGCGGAGCATGCCGATTTTCAAGTCAACATCGACTCGGTAATCGGCGGGGGGATACGCAATCCGGAAGAGGCAGTGGTGATCGGACGACGCGCAGTTGAACTTGGCTTCTCAACCACCGTCGGCGTTATCCACGACGGTGAAGGAATCTTAAAGCCGCTCGCCGAGAGAGAGAAGCGCGTCTTTCAGGAGATGAAGCAACTCAGCAAGAAGGAGTATGCCCGCCTCGACTGGTTCCAAGACAACCTGGCCGAGGCCAAGCCCAACAATTGGCGCTGCCGCGCCGGAGCGCGTTACCTATACATCTGTGAGGAAGGGTTAGTTCATTACTGCTCGCAGCAACGCGGCTACCCGGGTATCCGGCTTGAAGACTACACGCTCGTCGACTTTGAACGAGAATACAACACGGAAAAATACTGCGCTCCGTTCTGCACCGTCGCCTGCGTGCAGAAGGTCGCGCTACTAGATAATTGGCGCAACCCTCAAAAGACTTCAAGCGACACTTCAACTGAAGAAAAGAAACCGGTTGGACAAGTGTTAGGGATTGATCACTAAGGTGGACAGAAGGGGCGCTTGGTGCGCGACCCTAAAATAGATGCACGTGAAGGCCGACTCTGTGGAGTTGGCCTTTCGACTTTTGTGCGAAGCAGCAACTCAGTCGAGCGTGCCCTTGACTATCAAATCAAACCGCTTGAGGTTGGAACACGGTGCACCTGCGAGGTTGAATGCTGATAGGTGCAGAGCCTTACCACAGACTCACAGAGGAGCCGAAGATCACACAGAGAAAACTTCGTCCAGCGCTGTGTTCTCGGCGTCTCTGTGGCACATTGCTTTCTCATCCTGTGCTGATGTCTGCGTGTTGTGGTTTAGGTTGGTTCGCCGATTGTGTGTAGTTTCATTGAGCGCGATAGCCCTAAGCCCGACAGCCGACCCGCCATCAGTACCACCAGTTCACCCTGCTGCACGATGCCTGCTTCAAGCAGCGTTCTTTCAGCGATGTGAACAAGGTCATCCGTCATTTCGCACGGCATGTGAAGCAGCGTCTCGACGCCCCAGATCAAAGCGAGTTCATCCTGCACCTCTTTCGAAATCGTCAGCGCGACAATGCGCTGGGCAGGACGCAAAGCCGCGAGACGGCGGGCCATCAATCCAGATTCAGTGAAGACAGCGATAGTCTTCGCGCCCATCTCTTCAGCAGCGGAGGTGGCCGCTTCGCAGATTGCGCGACTGAATCTGCCGGTTTGCTTGCCAAACAATCTTCCATGCGTGATGTGCTTGCGACCCGTCTCTGCGGATTCGATAATGCGCGCCATCGTGGCTACCGCCGCAACCGGATACTGCCCGACGGCTGTCTCGTTTGATAGCATCAACGCATCTGAGCCGTCCCACACGGCGTTTGCCACGTCCGACGCTTCGGCGCGTGTAGGGCGCGGATTGTTAATCATCGACTGCAACATCTGCGTCGCCGTGATTACGAATTTACCTGCCAGATTGGCTTGTTCAATGATGCGTTTTTGGTAAACAGGCACAAGCTCAACGCTTGTCTCAACGCCTAAATCGCCGCGCGCAACCATCAACCCATCAGTGGCGGCGATGATCTCATCAAGATGATCCATCGCTTCGGCCTTTTCAATCTTGGCAATCAGCGGCGCGTGCCCACCGGCAGCCTGAATCAGCGACTTCGCCTCCGTACAGTCTTCAGCGCGCCGCACAAAGGAGAGCGCAATGTAGTCTGCCTTTTGCCGCACCGCCCACTGAAGGTCGCGGCGGTCTTTGTCTGTCAGCGATGGGATCGGTAGTTGAACGCCCGGCAAGTTTATTCCTTTGCGCTCGCCAAGCGTGCCGCCATTGATAACGCGACATACAACGTCTGTGTCAGTCGTCGTTTCAACGATGAGTTCGATAGCTCCATCATCCAACAGAAGACGCACGCCTGGTCGAACATCGTGCGCCATGTTTGGATAGTTGGTTGAAACCTCCCGTGCATCGCCTGCGACGGACCGTGTCGTAATGGTAAAGAGCGAGTTCGCCTCAATCACCACTGGCTGACCGCCCTTGAGCACGCTGGTTCTGATCTTCGGGCCTGACAGATCGACGAGCACAGCCAGCGGGCGCTTCATGCGCGCTGCCGCGGCACGTGCTCGCGCAACAGCTTCGGCATGATCTTCCTGCGCTCCGTGCGACATGTTGATGCGTGCAGTGTCGAGGCCTGCGGCGAGCAACGCTTCGAGGGCAATCGGCTCGCGTGATGCCGGACCGAGCGTGGCAACTATCTTGGCTCTTCTCATAAGTTTATTGTGCGGGTTTAAAGGTCAGAAATAAGATGTTGCTTCTCCGATGCAGTTCTTCGAAGGTGATAAAGTCTCGTTGCCGACAAGAATACCGCGAGGCATTATGCGTTAAGTGCTAGAGCGATCAATCTCATCGAGGCAAGCGGCATGCATTCAACCTGTCAAATCGGTTATCTGGATTACCGTTTGACACTGCCTGCTTTCGGAGCGGAGTTTAACTGCTCAACGATTGTTTGTTCAACCTCCGTTTTACCCCGCTCATCCCAATCGAGAAAACGCGCGACAACACGGCCGTCAGCGCCAAAGAGCACGGCTTGCGGCACGCCGAGCCGACCATCTTTGTTTGGCATCATATAAGCCGTGAAGAGTTCCTGGGGCGACCAAACAATATCGTTCTCGATCTTTGCGGCGCGCATATAGCCTTCAACAAGTTCGCGATCAACGTAAGGGTTATGCGGACACATGTTAAGAACAACAAGGCCACGGTCGCGGTGGCGCTTCGCTAGATCAGCAACAAACGGTGCATGCTCTTTGCAGTGCGGACAGGTCGCAGTGAAGAAATCGAGCAGCACAACCCGGCCACGCAGCGACGAAAGACGCACCTCCGCGCCTCTGAGCGTCTCAAGCGTGTAATCAGGCACGCCCGTCTGTGCGCCCGAAGCATCGTCGGCGCGTGGCAATTCTTCAACCGGATTAGAAACTATTTGACTGGCTGCAATGATGGCAGAGCTCGCCAATAGAAGGAGAAGTGTGGCAACTGTTAAGAAACGCAACATGTCTCGGTAAGCCTCCTCAGAACTGCACGCAATTCGGCGGGCACCAGTTCCGGTCACTCATCACTCTGCCTTAGCGGCAAGCGCTGTCTGGACGATACGATCAAGCTCGGCCGGCATGGCTGGATCGTAGCCGATAAAGCGTTTGGCGAGCGTACCGCTTCGGTTGAAAACATAAGTTTGCGGAATCGAGTTATTGTCGGACATGAACAATTCGGTCATCTCGTTATCAGGAGATCCGAGGTCGTACTGTATCCCAAACTCTTCAACGAACCGTGGCACCGCATAGCGATCTTCGGGGCCGCCGACGTTGAGACCGATGATATTCAACCCGCGCGCCGCGTAACGCTGTTGCATCTCGACCAAGTGCGGAACCTGCTCGCGGCATGGCAGACACCACGTTGCGTAGAAATCAAGCACCACGACTTGACCCGTGTAGTCGGAGAGCGTAGCGCGGCGACCATCAAGCATCGTCCATCCGCGCGCGGCGACGCGAGCTTGATGCGGCGAGGTGACAGGAGGCATTGGAAAGGTTGTCGGCGGCGGCGATGTCAAAACCGGTGTTTCGGTTGTCGAAGTAGTCGGTGAACGGCTTCCGCTACAGGCGACGCTAATGATTAGCAGAAAGGCGCAGAGAGTAGATGCAAGCAAGGAAGATCGTGCTGGAGAAGTTAGCGGTAAGATAATTCGCATTCTTTAACAACTCTGAACTGATAGAACGTTGCTGTTTTACGCAAGGCACACACTGACAAGCATACGCCGTGCGGCGGCAATTCAAACGCGCTCGTTAGCCTTGAGCTTTTCCCGCTTGAGCAGCGGAACTTTGTTCAATTTCATCAAGCGACGGTTGTGCTTCCTCGGCGGGCACACCGTACTCTTCATCAACCCAGTTACCGAAATCAATCATCTTGCAGCGTTCCGAACAGAACGGGCGTGCCGGAGTGTTCTGCCACTCAACCGGTTTGCCGCAGATCGGACACTTTGTACGCTTTGTCGTAGTCATGATAATCGTTTACAGCAGAACAAAACGCGAGAAGGGAATTCTACGTGTAGGAGTTCAAGCTGTTGCTACCCAAGTTGAAATGTTTCTGATGCTTGGCACCAACAGCTTGGATAATACCTACGAGAGTACAAACCGTTCAAGGGCGCGCTCTGGCGCTGACTTGATAGAAGCGACTTGGCGTAGTGATTTAGCACCAAAGCATTCGTCTGTACAAGAGCACAAAAGTTACCGAAATCGTCGCGCGACAATCCGGCGTTGCACGGCTAAGAGCAGCGCCGTGTTCGGCATACCAGCAGCGTTGACCAATTAAGTGGGAAGGTGCAATGATAACCGCCCGCTACGTTTGGTAGCTTTATGACTAAAACACAGAGATAAATCACGCAATGGCTGAATACCGAGACAAACTAGAGGAATGGCGTGCTGCCGCCACACGCAAGGCGCGTGAGCTTGACGAGAAATACGGCATCAAGGATCGCGTTGAAGAAGGCGCGCGCGCCGCACAGGACGCGGCTCGACGCGGAACTGAGACGGTAGCAAACAAAGCCGAACGCGCGCGCGAGGAAGCCGAACGTTTAAGCGAAGAATATGAATTGCCTGGACGCGCGCGTCAAGCTGCCGAAGAAGCGCAGCGTGCGGCGCGCGAAGCGAGCAGAGCTTTTCGCGCTGGTGGGCGTGTTGCCGGAGAAAAGGCCGGTGAGGTGTTTGATGAAGCGCGTAGTTATTATGAGCGTGCCGCGCACTTCTACGAGACGAGTGCGCGGGTATCGCGCGCGACATCCGCCGCCACCTTCGGCTTGATTAACGCTTATGATTGGGCGCGTAAGAATCCACGGCAGGTGGCGCTTGTTTCGCTCTCAGTTGTAACGGGCGTGCGTTTAGGAACTGCCTTCCCCGGGCTTGATGCAACATTGCTCGGCGCGCATCCGCACTGGCTCACGCATTCCGCGCTTCCTGTGTATGCCTTGCGTGTGGTCGGCGAAAAGTTTAACACTTACCTACAAGAACGAGAGCAGCTTATTGCACAGGGCGAGTTGAGCGAAGCTGAACAGCAGCGCGTCGAGTTTGAAAGAAAGATTGTCAAATATGTCGGCGCACCGCTGCTTGGTGCGTTTAGTTGCGCGACCGGCGCTGCCTTATGGGCGCAAATTCTGCAACCAGGACGCATCACCGGCGCACCTATCAGTTGGCTGCTCGGCGGTAACCCGATTCTTGACGGTGTGTGGTTGTTCGCCAACGGCGTCGTCTGCTTTCACCAAGGATACAAGTTCTTTATGATTGGTCTTGCTGACCAACAAGAGGTTCAGCGTGTTGTGCGTGAACTCAAAGGGCTGTTGCCCGCCGAAACGGGCTCGTAATTGTTTGGGGTACAGGGTCGCAGTTCTGGCACGATCCCATTTCGGCTTGTGAACTCCGCACCTCGAACTTCGTACTCTAAAAAAGAAGTTGCCGCTCTCCCATAAACCGTTCTATAGTCTGAACAGCTTTTCACCGGAGGAACTAAGATTTATGTACCGCTTTATGTTGCGTCTCGCTATCGCGTTTCTGACTTTCGTCATCGGCATCGCGTCTGCTATGTTTGCCGGTAACATCTACTCATCTATCAACGGCTTCAACACAAGCTACGATTCTCGATCAAAAGTCGTGCAGCCCGCACGAGTCGACACTGAAGTGACTCCGCATCGCGGAAGATCATGCTTGAGCCACCAGGAGATGAAATCCGGGCCATACGCGCCCCCAGCACGCAGCGTGCGTTAGGATATTTCATCCTAGAGACTACTTGAGCCGCCAGCAACCAGTGGTAGATTTCATATCGCCTGGTTGCTGGCGGCTAAGTGCGTTTTAGATGATCGTAATCGGGAATGGCATGAACGAGAGAAAAAATACAATGAGGGTCAGAACCGCAATAAGCGTTCGCGCACGTCCAAGCGGCTCTGTTTCATCGACTATTGATGGATGACGCAGACGCAGCATGATGAGCAGAAGTAGAGCGTAGACGAATCCGCTCGGCGCGTTGTGCCAGCGCCAGCCGAAGAGGGCAAGCACGGTTATGCTAATGAAAGCAACGCGACCGAGATACTTATGTACGCGGGCGCCGAAGATGGCATAGATCGTATGTCCGCCATCGAGTTGACCCACCGGCATAAGGTTCAAGTTAGTGACAAGAAGCCCGATCCAAGCGGCGAAATAGAATGGATTACCGATGATAGTGGTTATCTCAATGCCTAGCGCGTGGGCCACGATGCGCAGCAGCGGTGGATCGTTGAAAACAATCATCGAGCCAGCTTCAGCCGGAGCGATTGGTAAAGCAGGTTGCGCTGTTTGCAGCGCAGCGATGGCGATTGGCAGAATGACCGCGAAGCCTGCGAGCGGGCCAGCGACGCTGATGTCGAATAGAGCGCGCCGCGACCGTATGGGCGATCGAATCCTGATGAAAGCGCCGAATGTGCCGGGAAGGAAGATGAGCGGCGGCGCGGGAATGAAGAAGGGCAGCGTCGCATCAACGCCGTAGTATCGGCAAGCGATATAATGCCCCGCTTCGTGCGCTGCTAAAATGGCGAGCAGCGAGGCTGCGAAGATCGCTCCCTGGCTGAGCAACGCCGGGTGCTTCGTGGCGTGGCTGACCAAAGCGCCGACCGCAGTAAAGTAATATGTCAACGGATAGAGAAATCCATCAAGCCATGTCAATGGATCGGCAACAACAAGCGCGGGTACGTCTGTGCTGGCAAGCAGCACGCCGGCGACAGTGGTTGTCAACGCTGTTAAAACAAAAAGCGCCGTATGCTGTATCCATTCGTGAATGGTCGGACGTCTCGCTCGACCGCTTAATAAGGAGGGGTGCCGCAGTTCGCCAAACGATGCAGTTACTTCGATTGATTCAGCCAAGTTTTTAAGAGGTGTGATCAGTGTGCGGATGGCAGATGGCAACTGTTAATTTGATGGCGGCAGTTCGATATTCACCATCTGCCGTCTGCTTCAATATTCTGCTTTCGACAACGATGAGTCGTTATCTTCCGCTTCAGCCCCAATCTCGTCTTCACCTACAAAGCCATGGGCCTGAAGCTCTTTGCCCGGCTTGAAGCGGATTGTTTTGCCGGAGGGAATCGCAACCTCTTCGCCCGTGCGAGGATTGCGCCCGACGCCGCGCTTGCGCGGCTTGACGACAAAAACTCCGAACCCACGCAATTCAATGCGTTCGCCGCGCGAGAGCGCTTCCTTCATTGAATGAAAAAGGGCGTCCACGGCTTGTTCAGCCTTCATTTTGGGAACGCCCGTGCGCTCTGCCACACGGTTTACAATATCGAGTTTGATCACGCTTGAAAGGGCCTCCGGTTCCCTACTGCACCTCGAAGAGACAAGGGGCAACAACAATAAACTGGGCGATAATAGGAACGCGTGCTGAAGACTGTCAAGCAGCCGAGTCAGCGAACAATGCTCTTGAAGGGGGCACAAACTTCAAGCGTTGACAAGCGGGGAAGCGAACGCTAACCTCGGACGTTTAATCTAAATGCTGAAGTGAACATGGTGGAAAAGTTAAGTGTAATGTCCAAAAATCGAAGTCAGCTTGATCTGTCCTTTGGCGATGTCGCGATTGAAGATGATGGACAGATAGAACTTCGACGCTTTGAGGAGACAGCGCACAAGCAATTTTGGGTTGAAGCCCGATTGTTGATGCGCGACCTGGTTTTTGCCCTGATGATCGCCGCGCTGACGATTGTTTTCGTCGTGCAGCCGGTGAAGGTCGAGGGTACGTCGATGCTTCCGCGGCTGCATGATGGCGAACGGATCTTCGTCAATAAACTTGTCTACTACGGTTTGCCTGAGATTGAGCGCGGCGACATCGTCGTGTTCTGGTTTCCTGATGATCCTTCAAAAAGCTACATCAAGCGCGTGGTTGGTCTGCCCGGCGAAACGGTGGAAGTGCGTGAGGGGCGCGTTGTCGTTAACGGCCGCGAGCTTGCCGAGTCATACCTTGATCCGCAACTCAATTTGGCGCGCGTCAACCAGTTGCCGCTTACGGTAAAGAAGCACTACTTCTTTGTGATGGGCGACAATCGCGATCATTCAAGCGATTCGCGTTTGTGGGGGTTGGTTCCAGAAAAGTATATCTACGGCAAAGCATTATTCCGCTATTGGCCGATAACTGAAGCGAGCTTAATATCACACGAGGATGACCATGAGGTGACAATGCCTGCCGCTGCTATTCGTTCTGGTGAGACAGATGTAGATAGTGCAGAGGAATCAAACGACGAGCCGTAATCATCTTGTCGCGTTCTGTGTTCGATTCTGTGCTTGATATTGGTTAACGCTCCGGGTGGCGGCAAAGAACTGAAATGATCAAGTGGGCGAAATTATTATTGATGATGTTTTACGCGCCGGCGCGTGCGATGAGCGAAGTGCGCGACCGCGCGCCGTTGGCCCATGCCGCGCTGTTCGCATGGCTGGCACAGAGCATTTATGAATTTGTCACCGGGCCGTATCTCGGCAGCGCTTCTGTCGCAAAGCTTCCGCTCGCTCTGTTTGCGGTGTTGTGGAATTCGGCGCAATCGCTTCTGTTGATAGCTATTATCTTCGTGCCGGTCATGATAGTAGTTTCTAATCTGTTTGATCGACGGGCGAGCGCAGGATTGGTGGTACAACAAGAGTATGCCGCGACTGCTTCCGCTATCTTCTACGCTTGGGCCGCGGCCAACCTTGCGGCCATCCCGATAGCACTTTTTGCAAAGGTCACGGGGCTTCAAGCGATATTAATCGAATCATCCTTGCAGCAACCAACACAGGTTTGGTTACAGAACGTATCCGAAGCTGACCGGCGACAGCTTCTCGCAGAAGGATTTTCCAACTTAATCGTTCTGCCTTTCTTCGCCTTATGGACGACGGTTGCTGTGCGCGAATTGTTCAACCGATCTTGGGCGCGGGCAGTGGCAATCGCCGCGACTGGTATGGGTGCTGGAGTCATCGTGATGTTTCTTGTCGCGATACTTCTTGCGGCAACGTTTCTCGGCGGCCTGATTGCTTCTCCCTTTGTTTTGTTGCTGCTCTTCTTTCTGCTGCGTAGCTACTTCGGAGACGTTACAAGCACACATCGCGCCCGCGCCGCTTTCAAGCAGAACCTTGAAGCCGCGACGCTTAATCCAGCCGATGCCTCAGCTCATTACAACTTGGGTCTGCTGCACTTGAAGCGTAACGAACTGGACGAGGCACGCAAGCGCTTTGAGCGCGCTATCGAGATTGATCCGGATGAGGCGGACGCACACTACAATCTAGGTCGCATCAGCCGCACGCAGAACAGCTACCCCGATGCAATCAATCATTATGAGCAAGTTGTCACGCGCGACCCGACACATGCGCAGCACGAAATATGGCGCGAGATCGGTGCAACATACATCGCCGCCGGGCAGTATGAAGACGCGCGTGAGGTGCTTGAGCGCTTTCTTGAGCATCGCAGCTCTGACCCCGAAGGTCTCTATCTAATGGGTCGTGCCCTCGCTGGACTGGGTCATAACCTGGAAGCCGC
>JACCTF010000332.1 GCA_013812565.1 Pyrinomonadaceae bacterium
TGCGGAGGGTGCTGCGCCTTCTACACGTGCGTCGCGGTCGAAGAAACGGACTGTGTTCCGCGCTCACATTATTGGAAGATCGGCGAGCGCGGAAGTTCGCCTGCGCCGATCGCCAGACGTCAGCTACGGCGCGATCCGTTGACAAATACTTGCGTCGGGTTAGAAGGAGAAATCGGCAGCGCAGTGAGGTGCGGGATATACAGCCAGCGGCCAGCGGCGTGCCGCGCGTTCGAGGCAGGCAGCGACCAGTGCCACGCGGCGCGGCGCGCCTTCGGACTAGATCCGCCGCTCACGGCAGAGCAACTGGCGGGAGCCTTACAGCGACTGGCCGTGCGCGAGGCAGAGGAGCGGCGACGAGAAGCAATCAACCTTGTGAGTTTAATACCGATCACGCGCAAGCGAGAGTGGGCGGTAGAAGTGGTTGATAAAGAGGCTTCAGGCGATCTGGACGCCCGTCCGGAGGCGGCCTAAAAGTCGATGTGTCCGGAAGCAACGGCTATGAAATCAGAGGCAATGTGCCGACGACGAAGGCGGCAAAGCAACTGGGTGAGAGCGGGATTGAAACGCAGACATTACAGAAAGTCAGCCGGCAGTCGCGCGCGTCAGATAACAAACACTGGTGTGCCTCAGCTCTGCCCAAAAAGTACCCAGCCCCCACAAGATACTGGAGCGGGCAGTTTCTGCTTATCCAACATATTGACATCAATTCGACTTTTTAGGCAAAGCCGTGTGCCTCCCGAAAATTAGATCCAGCCTTATTTTACTTGCATTTACCTGCGCAGCACGCCATCCTTCTCGGGCTTTATCCAAACACGTCTAATCCGGCTTCTCTTATATGCTCTTGTTCATCCTGAAGTCATTCTTTCTCTTCTTCCGCGCTCTCATGACCAACCAATCAACACTGGCCGCCGAGAAACTCGCTCTGCGCCACCAACTGACGGTTTACCAACGCTCGGTCAAACGACCTCACCTTCAGCGCCAAGACCGATGCTTCTGGGTCGTGTTGTCGCAACTGTTCAAAGACTGGCGCTTGACGCTCATCATCGTTAAGCCGGAAACCGTCATCCTGTCCTTCGCCAAAACCTATCAGAGCTACGTTACATACCAGTGTAACGTTGGTGTAGGGGTAACATCGAACGTACCATAATTCCCTATTTCGCTGCGGATGAGGCTTTCGATAGGGACAGGAACTTTCATGCCGTTTGTTCGATCTTACCTAAAGAATTCGTAGGCCATCATGACATTGACACTTGATCAAGCGCGCAACATCTCCTGCGTTAATCTTGGGATCGCTTTCATGTTCACCTGTGCACTGGTTAGCCTGCCGCAAGAGCGGAAATGCACCCTGAAGCTAGGACAGGCGCCGGAACTTCGCGGCTTCCGCCTCGGCATGACTGCCCAACAAGCCCAGTCACAGGTAATGGGAGTAGGCGGTTTAGATAAACCAGACGATCTCGGCATGACGGCAATGACCATCTATCCCTTCCAACTGAAATCTAAAGATAATGGGCGAGGCATTCAGTACATAAGTTTGAATTTCCTAGACCATCACCTGACAGCTATTGAGTTGCGATACGACGATTCAACTAAATGGGATAGCATTGACCAGTTTGCAGCAAAGATCTCTGAATCTCTACAACTCCCGGAGATGAGTAAAGGTCGTTTCGGGTTTTTGAATAGGCGCACAAGGACGCTAGCATGTGATGCTTTCCGGCTGCAGGTAATGTTGGTTGAAGAGAACCGGGGAGCGCTAGTGCTTTCAGAAGAGGGCATACAAGAGATTATAGAGAAGCGCAAAGCAGACTTGAAAGAGAAACAGAGGAATGTATTCAAACCATGAATATTAATTTAGACACTTCGCCTCCAAGACTCCTGTCCATACCGAAAATTCCTTCCGCAGCGAAATAGCCGGTTTGTGCCTAATCCGTGTCACCGTTACAGCAACGTTACATTCCAGTGTAACGTTGGTCAGATTGATTTTGGCGAAGGACAGGTTGCAGCGGACCGCGGTCAGCGCCGCTCTCAAACGTCGTAAGGTTCGTCGCGGCCGCTGAACCGCAGCGTTAGGCCGCTTTGCGAATCAGAGTTATGAGACACATCAACCGTAAAACTGACCCTAAAGTTATCGGCGGCTTAGTTCAGAAAAAGAATAACTGGGCTCGGACGCAAGACTATTATAATACGGATCAGTCAATCCCCGTTATTG
>JACCTF010000339.1 GCA_013812565.1 Pyrinomonadaceae bacterium
TACAGCCCGTTCAATTACAAGCGGTCGGGTATCGGTGTCCTAACTGCGGATCGCAGCATGCGCCACTAACCAAGAAGAAAATAGCTCCAAACGGATGGATAGTCTTCTTCGTGCTTCTCTTTCTGTGCCCGCCATTCTTCTGGATCGGCTTATTGATGAAGGAAGATTACGCAGTGTGTCCAATGTGTCTGGATAAAGTGAGTTAGAAATTACTCGACCGCGGGGTTCCGCATGCAGCCGTTCTCGTTGCATCGCGTTGGACGTTTTAGCACGGAGTTCTACATTTGTGCGATTTGAGAATACATAACGGGATTACCCTTGCTCCATGAAAACCTTCGTCCGAGAATCTAAAAACGCGGTCCTCATTGTTCTAGGAATTCTTTCGGCGGGCTTGGGTCTCAAAGGGTTTCTGCTGTCGAGTCACTTCATCGATGGCGGCGTGACAGGGGTCTCCATGCTGCTCGCAAACGTGCTCGGACTGCCGTTGTCAATTCTGATACTTGTCATTAACCTTCCTTTCATCGTCCTCGGTTATCGCCAGATCGGCAGGAAGTTCGCGCTCAAAAGCGCGCTGGCAATTGCCGCTTTGTCTGTGTGTCTCGCCGTCGTCAAGTACCCGGACGTGACGCCTGACTTACTGCTCACGGCCGTCTTCGGCGGCTTCTTCATCGGAGCGGGCATCGGCTTGGCGATCCGCGGCGGCGCGGTCTTGGACGGAACAGAGGTCGCGGCGTTGTTGATTAGCAGGAACAGCCACCTGTACGAGTCGGGGATGTCATCCTCATCCTGAACATCTTCATCTTCTCGACAGCCGCGTTCTTTCTCGGCATCGAAGTGGCTCTTTACTCGATACTAACGTACTTCGCGGCATCCAAGACGATTGACTTTTTGATTCATGGCATTGAGGAGTATACCGCCGTCATCATCATCTCCGGCAAGAGCGAGGAAATTAGGCGGGGAATCATCAGCGACTTGAATCGCGGCGTGACCGTATACAAGGGGCGTGGCGGTCTGAGTGATGCGGATCAAGACATTTTGTACTGCGTCGTGACGCGGCTGGAAATCGGGAGCATCAAGACTGTCGCCAAAGATATAGACGAAGCGGCGTTTATTGTGACACATCCGTTGGCTGATGCCGAGGGTGGCATAATTAAGAAGCCCGCGTTACATTAACGAAAAGTTCGGCGGAAGCCGATGAATACTTACGCAAGGAGCGCGAAGCGTGGAACGAACAGGGAAGTTGACGTGTTCTGCTATCAAATCCCTGCCGAATAAAACAGACGCGGCACGATTGTGCGAGATTACCATCATATTGTCTTCATGGCTGGTGTTCGTCTGTTATGTGGCTATGGTCGCTTACAGCCCGGGGTTACTGCCATCATCAATCAAATCATTCTCCTGTTTGTTCAAAGCGCTATTCGCACTGCCATGCCCTTTCTGCGGCATCACGAGAAGCTTGACGAGTTTGCTGCGCGGAGAGTTGTGGCAGGCTGTGCTTTACCACCCGTTCGCGGTTCCAATTGTGGTGCTCTTTACCTACTCGGTTAACGTGAGCATTGAGAGGTTTAAAACCGGTAAAGACCTGGCTTTATCAAACAGCGTCCTGCTGGTCTGGTTTATCTTCGGTGTATTGTCATGGGCGACGAAAATGATCTTGCCGAAGGCTTATTGGTGAACCCGATCCCTCACTGCGCGTTTGTTGAAATCCAATTGACCCTTATAATGAGCGTCCATAAACATCGGATACCGACGCTACTATGTTTGTCGCTCTACTAAATATCACACCAAAACTCAACCTTCTCCCGCCGCGCCGCACTGTGCGCCGCTTAATAGCATACTGTTTGCTGCTTGCCACGACGGCTTTGTGGTCCACTGGATGCCAGAGCGGTTACCCGGTATCTGCTAATCAAAACCGTCCGAATGATCAAAGAAGTCAGCCGAAGCAGGTGAGAACCACGCGGGTTACCGAGATGCCGATGGGCCAAACGGTATCGGTGAACGGCACACTGGCCGTCTATGATCAAGCAACGGTGAGCGTCAAAGTTCCCGGAAGGCTACGTTCCATCACAGTGGATTTAGGTAGCCCCGTGCGTCGCGGACAGATGTTGGCCCAGCTTGAACTTCAAGACTATCTACTGCGCATTGAACAATCCTCCGCCGCCCTGGCGCAGGTGCGTACACGA
>JACCTF010000367.1 GCA_013812565.1 Pyrinomonadaceae bacterium
GGCAAAACCTGGATCGCCCGCGAAGAGATCCGGCGACTACTCGCCGCCGGAAGGCGCGCGTGGTACACCAGCCCGCTTAAAGCTCTGACAAATTCCAAGTATCAAGAGTTCAGCGACGAATTTGGCCGCGGGCAAGTGGGCATCTTAACCGGCGACCGCAAGGAGAATGCCGAAGCTCCGCTGATCATCGGTACGACAGAGGTGTATCGCAATCAACTGTTCGATTCTTTACGCGGAGGAAGGGGAGTCGAAGCTGATCTCGTGGTAATGGACGAAGCACATTACCTGGCGGATGCAGAGCGGGGGCATGTGTGGGAGGAAGCGATTATCTTGACGCCGCCGCGCGTGCGTTTGCTGCTGCTATCGGCGACCGTCGGCAATGCTGAGGAGTTTGCCGAGTGGATCGCCGAGGTGCGCGGCACACGCTGCGGCGTCGTTACGAGAAGCGACAACCAAGGCGCGCGTCCCGTTCCGTTGCGCGCCGCGTTTCTTTACCCTGAAGGACAGCTTGCACCGCTGCTTGATGAAGCGGGACGATTCAATGCAGAGATCACAAACTACCTGCAAAGCACCAACGCGAGACGCGGAGCACACCCGTGGGACCGCGAGCAGGCTAGACGTGAGTTGAAGATGCGTATGCCGGAGATGCCGCCGGGCCAGTTGCTCGCCGCCCTCGGTTCATATGATCTGCTGCCCGCAATCGTCTTTCTTCCGACCAGGCGGCGCTGCGATGAAGCGGCCACGGAAGCGGCGCTCACGCGGCGCAGTGTTGGTAAAGGAAGTGTAGAGATTGATGAAGGGCGGCGTGAAGCGAGGCGTGCGCGTTTGCGTGAGTTCGCCGCAGAGCATCCGGAGATAAAAAAGCATCGTCACTGGGAGATGGTGATTCGCAGCGGCATTGCGGCACATCACGCGGGGCACCTGCCGGCGTGGAAACTCGCGATTGAGCGGCTGATGAGCGCCGGACTCCTCGATGCGATCTTCGCCACCGCCACCGTTGCGGCGGGCGTTGACTACCCGGCGCGGACGGTTGCGATAACAGGCGTCGAGGTGCGCACCGGGCACGGCTGGCGCGGGCTTTCCGTCTCGGAGTTTCAACAGATGACGGGCCGGGCCGGACGCCGCGGCCGCGACCGGGTCGGCTTCGTCGTTGCCGCGCCCGGGCCACACCAAAATCCGCAGCGCATCGCCTGGCTGCTCGCGTCTTCGCCCGAGCCGTTGGAGAGTCAGTTTCGCGCAACTTACACGACGTTGCTCAATCTGCTTGATGCTTATGGGAGTTTTGCCCACGTGCGCGAGATTGCCGAACGAAGTTTTGCCAATCGCGAAGCGGTGGAACAGATTAAACGTCTTGAGCGCGAGCGCGATGAATACGAAGAACTCATCCGTCAGCGGTTAAATCAGGCGGGTTGCCCGACATCCTTCCACGCCATCAGTTCCGCGCGCGGGCTTGAACGGTTAGCGAGCGCGCGCGCCCGCTTGCTTGAAGATCGACCGCACACGCGCAGCGAAGCGCGACTTGGCTGGCTTCGCAAAACGGTTGTGCCGGGCCGCGTTGTCAGCGCGGGGCGCGGCGGGCGACTCGTCTTCGTTACCGAACGGCGGGATGCGACTTTGGTCGGCGTGCGCGAAGATGGACGCCGTGCGAGCGTCGCGCTTGACCGCGTCGGCAGAGTTTACCCGGTCGTTTATTCTCTCGCTGAAAGCGCCGACAGTGAACGCGAGGCGGCTTTTGAAGACGTCCGCCTTCATCGTCAAACGCCGCTGGATGAACCGAGACTGAGCGAAGCGCGTGCGCCGGTTGACGAAGCCGCCCAACTAATTGACAAGTTGATTAGTGACATCATGGCTCAGGCCGCAGAGAGAGACGGTGGGCGAGAAGGAGCGAGTTGCGCCGAAGCTTTGTGGTCGGCGATTAAGGACGCAGGGAAAGCAGTGCGTGCCGAACAAAGCATTGAAGCTTTGCGTAGCGAGGTGTGGCAGCGGTTTGCCGAGCGCGCCCGTGTGCTTGCACACTTCGGCTATCTTGACTTGGCGGTTGAGCGCGTCACGGAACGTGGGCGGTGGTTGGCGGACTTGCGTCTGGATCGACCGCTACTCGTCGGTGAAGCGTTGGCGCGCGACTTATTCGCTTCGCTCGATGCATCGAGTGCGGCAGCGCTCGTGGCGGCGCTCGCGGCCGACGCCGACCGCTCTTACGGCGAACTCCCGTTGAGTGACGAAGTCGTCACAACGCTCACCAAGTTTGAGCAGATCGCGGACGAAGTGGCCGCGGTCGAATGGGAGCAGAATCTTGAGCCGACAGAGGAGATTAACTACTCGGCGGCGGCGGCGGCGGCGCGCTGGGCCGAAGGTGAGAAGTGGGAGACGCTGGTACGCGAAACGCGAGCTGAGGAAGGCGATCTCTTTCGCATGCTCTCGCGCACCGGAGAGTCACTGCTGCAAATAAGCCAACTGCACTCCTCGCATCCAACGGCCGCACGCGCTGCCTCAAGCGCCGCCGAGAGAATCTTGCGCGAGCCTGTGCGCTCAAATGAAATGTTATGACAGTGACAAGTGACGAGTAACGAGTGACAAGCAGGAAGGAAGCCCTGTGTAATGAAGGATTGTCCAAGCTTTGCACACCGCAACCATTTGTCTCCGCCAGCAGCAGTGGGCCTTTCACCTTAATTATTGTCCGTCTTGTTACTTGTCATTGTTTACTCGTCACCTTGAGTGGGTTATGGACAAAGAAGCAAGTGAAGTTGTTTACGTCGCGCTCGGTGATTCGACGGGCGTCGGCGTCGGAGCGCGTCATGACGGTGGTTATGTCGCACGCATCTTTACGCGGATCGAACGTGTGCGCCCCGGATCGAGTTTAATCAATCTGTGCATAAGCGGCGCCACTACCGCCGACGTTTTGCGCGAACAAACAGAACGAGTTCCGCGTGGAAGTGCGAGGCTCGTCACGCTCGGCATCGGAACCAATGATGTGGGCCGCGGCATTACGGTCGAGCAGTTTGCGCGCAACTACGAAGTGATTATCCAAAGACTTCGGGAGCAAACCATCGCGCCCATCGTGGTGACAAACATCCCCGATATTTCTTTGGCGCCAGTTGTCCCTCTGCCGTTTCGCGATGAAGCGCGGCGTCGCATCACCCTCTTTAACAAACGGATCGAAGAGATCGGCGAGCGT
>JACCTF010000374.1 GCA_013812565.1 Pyrinomonadaceae bacterium
GGCTTTCTTTGCCATGCTGGCGGTAGCGCCTGCTTACGCACAGTCCAAGGCTGATATCCCGTTCGACTTCCAAATCAGCAATGAAAAGATCCCGGCTGGCCAGTACACGGTCGCGCGCTCTAATCAAAACTCTGGGACAACGGTGCTGTTACTTCGCACCGCAGATGGCCGCGGAATTGAGATGTTCACACCGATGAGTGTTCAGGCGAGAGAGTCGCAAGATCAAGGCAAGCTCGTGTTCCACCGCTATGGTGACCAGTACTTTCTATACCAAGTATGGGAGGCTGGAACCAATGCTGGCCACGAGCTACCCAAGTCTCGCCGCGAGCGGGCAGTGGAGCGTGAGTTGGGGATGGCGCAGCGTGCAGCGCAGCGCGAGACAGTAGCGCTCGTTCTCCGCCGACGATGAACAAACGCTTTGCATCATCCTTCGAGCTGTAGACGCTCAAAGGTAGGTAGAGGGGCCTCCTGTGTATCGAGGACACGGGAGGCTTCTTTCTTCGGCTCTGGTGCAAATAGGTTCACAAGTTGAAATTGGCTACCATATATTGTGAAAAGTGCATCGCAACCTTCCTATATCTTGTATGCAATTGAAATCTTGTAACAGAGCATCTTCTACTACCTTAGAGAGTTTGTAGCCGGCAGACGGCATACTAAAGATGACGACGCGCCTAACAAGCGATAGGCTAAATAATGGAAAGAGGAGTTACAAAACAAGGGGGTGAACATGATAAGCAATTTAGCCGCTTGACTGATAGTCGTTACAAGGAGTATTCTTCATCTCATGACAGGCAAGCTGCAAACCGAGTTGAAACAATCAAAGCCTTTCGCGACGCGTGAGGAAGAAGTCTATCTCAACATTCAGCGCACGGCAGAGGCGCTGCTGTGGAAGGCGACGGAACTCTTGAAGCCCTACGATCTGACGCCGACGCAGTACAACGTGCTGCGTATCCTTCGCGGCGCGGAGCGCGAGGGACTGATCTGCCGCGAGATCGGCGAGCGGATGGTGTCGCGCGACCCGGACGTAACCAAAATGCTTGACCGCTTGGAAAAGCGTGGCTTGACAGTACGTGAGCGTGACCACAAAGACCGGCGTGTAATCATCACGCGCGTCACGGACGAAGGACTGAAGCTGTTGAAGGAACTCGACCCATATGTGGCTGGGAACACTCGTGAATTGCTCGGGCACTTGGGAACCAGGCGGCTAGAGACTCTGAACGAGCTGCTCGAAGAGGCACGCGAGAAGGCCCTCTAATTTTTACTCCAATAGTCGTTATAAGGATTATCTGGACAAGTAGCAGGTAGCATACAAACGAACCGCAAAGACGGAAGTTGTTTTCAGAAAGAAAGGCAACAATCATGAACACGTATCTACTACATCCGCTCGCACGCTTCCTCGTGGCGCTCATCTTCATCATGTCCGGCATGGGGAAGCTATTCGGCTTCACGCAGACAGCCGCGATGATGGAGAGCGTCGGCTTCCCCGCGCCGAGCCTCTTTCTCGTCGGAGCGATTCTCTTGGAGATCGTCGGCGGCGTTCTTCTGCTAGTCGGCTACAAGGCGCGGTGGGCGTCACTCGCGCTGTTTGTCTTCCTCATCCCGGCGACGCTCATCTTCCATGCCGCGAACCTTGCTGATCCGGCACAAGGTCAACAGCAGATGATTGAGGTCTTGAAGAACCTCGCAATACTCGGCGCGCTCGTGAAGTTCGCGGCTGACGGGGCGGGGGCATATGCACTCGACAACGTGCTCGCCCCACGCACCGAAAGGGTGGGTACGGCAGAGACGAGCAAAGTAGTGCGCGAGGAGAAACACGCATAAGGAAAGATTATGAAGAACAGGCTATACGGAATCTTCGACACGATCACGATGGTCTTCTCGCCGCTTATCGAGGACCTCTTCGACTACGCGGAAGTGTTGAGCGCACGTCGCGGAGCACGGAAGATCAGGGGGCGCGTACAGACGGCGTCCGACGCAACGGCTTTAGAGGACGCGCGTGTGACGGGCATACGACGTAGAGAGTCGTTCGGCTGGTGAGCGCGCGAGGCGGATGGATAATTTATACATTCACGACACGAACAAGATAGGGCGGTATGCCGACGGCAGCTTCGGCGCGGGCGATGGGATGGAGTACCTCAATCATCAAGATTCATACCTGAAGACGGTCTTCGGCATGATCGGCATCACTGACGTCAACTTCATCCACGTCAACAACACGGCGAAGGGCGAGGAAGCGGTGCGCGAAGCCATCGCGGGCGCGCATGTAGCGATAGAGCAGGCGATTGCCGCTTAAGACGAACGGAAGAAGCGAAAGAATTATTGAGTACTTGAAACTAGGGAGGCTATGAAATGAGTGAGAACAAAGGTAAGAGAATTACATTAGTGACGGGCGCAAACAAAAGCATCGGCTTTGAAGTCGCTAGACAGTTGGCAGAGCGCGGCGATACGGTTTTAATAGGAGCACGAAATGAGGAGCGCGGGCGTGAGGCGGAAGACAAACTCAAAGCCGAAGGCTTCGACGCGCACTTCGTTCATCTGGACGTGGAAGATGCCGAGACGCACCAGACGGCGGCAAAGTTTGTCGCAGAGAAGTTCGGCAAGCTTGATGTTCTCGTCAACAACGCCGGAATCGCGCTCGACGCCAACTTCAAAGCCAGCACCGTGCCGCAAGACTTACTGCGGAAAACCTTCGACACGAACTTCTTCGGCGTGATCGCCTTAACGCAAGCTCTCCTGCCGCTGCTAAAGAAGTCCGACGCGGGGCGCATCGTCAACGTGTCGAGCGGTCTTGGCTCGCTTACCCTGCACGGCGACCCTGAGTGGGAGTTTTACGACGTGAAACTGCTCGCCTATAACTCCTCGAAGACCGCGCTCAATGCTTTCACGGTGATGCTGGCGCATGAGTTGAAAGACACGAATATCAAAGTCAACTCAGCCGACCCCGGCTTCACCGCCACCGATTTGAACGGACATAGCGGCTACAAAACCGTCGAACAGGGAGCATCCGTCATTGTGGATTTGGCGACTTTGCCGGATGACGGTGCGACTGGCAGCTACTTCGATGATAAAGGTGTGGTGCCCTGGTAAGAGAAATCATGGGAAGGTTGAATTATATGCCAATGCTATTTGACGCTCTCAGGGTAGGTAAAACCGAACTGACAAATGGCATCGTCATGGCTCCGATGAAGCGCAGTCGCGCGGAGGACGAAGGAGTGCAGCCAGATTTCGCCGCCGATTACTAAGTACCCCATTTCATAAATACGTATCAGGATAGATAAGGTATGATGCGAGCCGAAGAAACGAGAGTCCTTGGAATCAATAAAGGTCAATCATGCCTGGTCCACCATCCCTCTATCATCCTCTCT
>JACCTF010000375.1 GCA_013812565.1 Pyrinomonadaceae bacterium
AGAGAGGATGATAGAGGGATGGTGGACCAGGCATGATTGACCTTTATTGATTCCAAGGACTCTCGTTTCTTCGGCTCGCATCATACCTTATCTATCCTGATACGTATTTATGAAATGGGGTACTAAGTACTGCGTAATTTAAGTTGGTTTATATTTCGCGTTATCGGCTTGCACCGCCTCGTAATGGCGATTCAACTTGGTTCGTGCTGTTTCAATCGAGAATTGCCACTTGATCTTAATAGCCTTTGCGGCTCGTTCTTTGACAATCGCTTGCACCTCCTGCGCAAGTTCGGCTTTCGTGGCAATCCGCCGATGCAAGCACGCTCTGGCAATCGCTGAGAACTCGATCTCGATCATGTTGAGCCAGGATGCTTTCTTCGGCGTGTAGTAAAACTCAAAGCGTTGTGCCAGCGCGAAAGCTTCTTCCGCCGGGAATGTTTCGTACAACGAACTTGTGTTGTGCGTGTTCAAGTTGTCTTGCACCAAGCGTATCTTCTCGGCTTTCGGATACCGCGCTGCCAACTCTTTCATGAACAGCGCATACTCACGCTTCGTGCGACGGTCGAATACGTGTGCTAACCGCTTGCCCGTCTTCGGTTCGATAGCTGAGAGCAGCGCGCATGAACCATTCTTCTCATATTCGTAATGCTCTTTGAGCGGGCTGCCAGCTTTCATGCCGAGCGCAGGAATCGTATCGCCGACGAGGAAACAGGGGCGTTCATCGAAACAAACAACCGGGAAGCGTGCATCCAGCGGCAATGAGTAGAGCCATAACAGTCGCTCCATCTGTGCTAAAAAGGCGGAGCTGATAGTACCGATGCACCACGTCTTTTTCAGATGCGGCTGCAGTTCGTTTTTTTGAGTATCTCTTTGACGGCGTTGTGCGACACAGCCTCGCAGTACTTCAACTCTACCGCTTTGTCAGCCAACAGGCGCAGACTCCAACGGGCATGTCCCTCGGGCGGGGTCGAACAGGCGAGAGCCGTAATCTTGGCGCGTTGTTCACCATCAATGACTACGGGTCGGCCACTGCGCGCGCGGTCATGCAAACACTCCAGTCCACGCGCCACGTAGTTGTCGCGCCACGTGGCAACGGTTTGATAAGTTGTATTGAGTGTGGCGGCAACTTCGTGCAGCGATTTGCCACGTGCCAGTTCTAAGAGTGCGGTAGCGCGACGGAACACTTTAGCGGGCAGGTGTCCGCCAGAAACAAGCGATGTCAAAGAGCTAACCTCTGAATCAGCAAGATTGAGATGATGTTTGTTGTTCATCTTTCGATGATACAGCCAAACATCAGCAAACTTAAATTACGGAGTACTGAGTTTGCGATAAAGGGACATATTTAATGGCTCCGTGGCTCAAACTTAGCTGTTGAAGTCTTATCACGCAACAGGTTTAGTGTTTATTGATGAAGTATTACCGCGCCCCTTATATCTTTATGACGGGTTATTGATGCGAATCAGGGAAGATTTTAGAGTTCGACCTTCAGGTTGTTCGTTTCACACAAATAACCTGAACGTTGAACTCTGAACCCGATCTCTTTCTTTTTATCTACTACCTGTATGACGAATTTACATTTCGCTTCTCTGCTATGTTGAGTTTACAACCCGCATCATTTGAAGAGTTCGAAGGGGAGATAAAGCGCGGCAACGTTGTGCCGGTGGTGCGCACGGTGCTGGCGGATTTGCAGACGCCTGTCGGGGCTTTCTTGCGTGTCGCGAACGATGCGCCTTATGCATTTCTGCTTGAGTCCGTCGAAGGTGGCGAGCGCATCGCGCGCTACTCGTTTCTCGGAGTTGATCCTGAGATGGTTGTGCGTGGGCGCGGCAACGACACTATTATAGAAAGACGCGACGAAAGGGAAGTGCTGGAAGGCGTTCGCGCAATGGATTTCTTGCGCGATTACTTTCGTTCGCGGAAGCTTGCCGCACGAAGCGGGCTAGCTCCGCTGGCTGGTGGTGCCGTCGGCTATGTCGCTTACGATGCGGCGCGCTGGTTTGAACCCATATTGGAAGATGCTAAGGACGAAGCTGCTGAGACGGAAGATATGAAACCGGATGATGCGGTCTTCATGTTCTATCACACGGTGCTCGCCTTTGATCGCGTGCGGCAGCAAATGGAGATTGCAAGCGTCATCTTCACGGATGAAGCCGGAGGCGACCGCACGCGTCTGCGCCGGTTGTACGAAGAAGCAGTCGAAGAAACAGCGCGCATCGAAAAGCTTCTGATTCACAGCCCATTGCCGCATGCAACTCAACCCGCCAAAGAGCGCGCCGGCGATTCGTCCGTGCAATTCACTTCGAATTGGACGCGTGAGGGATTTGAAAACGGAGTGCGTGCCATCAAAGAGCACATCGCGGCGGGAAATTGCTATCAAGCAGTGCTGTCGCAACGGTTCAGCACGGAAGTGACCGCGCCGCCGATTGAAATCTACCGCGCACTGCGGGCCACAAACCCATCACCATATCTCTACTTTCTTCGTCTGGGCGAGGAAGCGATTGTCGGCGCGTCGCCCGAGATGTTGGTGCGCACTCGTGGGCGGCAAGTTGATTATCGACCGATTGCAGGTACACGGCGGCGCGGCGCGACTGAGGCGGAAGATCGCTTGCTCGGCGAAGAGATGCGGCGGGATGAGAAGGAAGTGGCCGAGCACATGATGCTGGTTGACTTGGGGCGCAACGATCTCGGACGCGTCGCTCAGTATGGCTCGATTGAGGTGGATAACTTGATGGCCGTCGAACGTTACTCGCATGTGCAGCATTTGGTCACGGGCTTACGTGCCACTCTACGCGATACCTGCGACCAGTTCGACGCTTTCGCTTCGTGCTTCCCCGCCGGAACAGTCACGGGCGCGCCGAAGATTCGCGCGATGGAGATTATCCGCGAGCTTGAACCGAGCGAGCGTGGTCTTTATGCCGGTTCGGTGCTCTACATGGATTATGCGAACAACCTTGATTCATGTATCGCCATTCGCACCATCGTGCTGCGCGACGGGCGCGCCGAAGTGCAGGCCGGAGCAGGCATCGTAGCGGATTCAGTGCCGTCAAGTGAGTACGATGAAACAGTAAATAAGGCCCGCGCGCTCACACGTGCGATAGAGATGGCGGAGCGAGGGTTATAGTTCTGAGATTGTAGGGGCAGCGGAGAAGTCCGCTGTCATATGGCCTAATCTGTATAGCGACAAGCGTAGGCGCGAGCGCCGCTGCCCCGACAAATGTTCTAATGTTGTGTGTTCGATTTAGAGGCAGGATGTCTGGCGCACGCACCGCAGCCGTATCGCTTGCATTGTTGACGTGGCTGCTTGCTGCTGTAAGTTGCCGCAGTGACTCGAAGGTAGTTCTTTCTCCTGAGATGGCCGAACGCCAGTTGTCCCGGCGCGGTATCCCGTATCGGGAAAAGACCTTCGTTGAACGCGCGAGAAAAGGTGATCTCTTAGCCGTACGCCTTTTTATCGCCGCGAAGATGAATCCGAACGTCACCGATGAGGAAGGCGAAACAGCTTTGATTGCCGCCGCCGGACAAGGTCACACCAAGATTGTCGAAAGACTAATTGCGATCAACGCGAAGGTGGATCAACGGAATCGAGAAGGGCTGAACGCTTTATTGCGTGCTGCCCGCAACGGAAAGGGAGATGTTGTGCGTGCGCTGCTGGATCGGCAAAGTGATATTAACGCGCAGGGGCCGGACGGTGGAACGGCTTTGATGTACGCGGTGTGGAGCAACTCACACACTATCGTGCAGACGCTTTTGGATAGAGGCGCAGACATCACCGCACGAGACGTTGACGGCAGCACGAGTTTGACATGGGCGGTGTTTTATAATCGCGCTTCCATAGTGCAAACTTTGCTGGAGCGAGGCGCAGACCCTGATACAAAGAACAACCTCGGTGGGACAGCTCTGATG
>JACCTF010000388.1 GCA_013812565.1 Pyrinomonadaceae bacterium
CGGCAGCACCGTCCGGGCCAGCACGACCATCGGCTTTCCGCACGGCGGCCATACGACCCTGATCAAGGTCGCCGAAACCGAGCAGGCGCTCGACGACGGCGGCGAGGAACTCGACATGGTTGTCAACATCAGCAAAGTTCTCAGCGGCGAATGGGTTTATGTGCGCGACGACATCAAGGCGGTCACCGAAGTCACCCATGACCGTGGGCAAAAGGTCAAAGTCATCTTCGAGAACTGTCACTTACAGGACGAGCACAAGATCCGCTTGTGCGAAATCTGCGGGGAACTGAATGTTGATTGGGTAAAGACTTCGACGGGCTATGGCGGGGGCGGCGCGACGGACGACGATCTGAAGTTGATGCGCAAGCACTCCCCGCCGCACGTTCAGATCAAAGCGGCGGGCGGCGTTCGCACGCTTGACCGATTGCTCGAAGTGCGGATGCTGGGCGTGAGCCGCGCCGGAGCCACCCAGACCATCGCTATGCTCGAAGAGTGTAAGCTCCGACTTGCAGGCTAATGGTTTGGTATAAAGATCTCAGGCTTTATGCTTGTATTTACTGCCCGCGGGACTGCGCGACGTTCGGCCAAGGTTTCCCGGAATTCCGGCGGAGCGTGACCAGTGTACGAAGCTGTATGTTAGTCCAAATCTCTTTCTCACCACCGGGCCACACAACCACCACACCTTCCAAACCCGTTTCCGGGCCGAGTCCGAAATGAACTCGCTGGTCACTGGCGCTCAAGTAGCTGCCGTCGGTATGAGTTCGTCGCCAGAGGGGTTTTCGGTTCTTTCTGAGTGCGGACACCCTGGCCCCAATCACGTTCGGGTGCTCCCGTGATCCTTCAAGGCGAACCTGTAGCCAGTTGAAACGTGAATCCGTTTCATTAAGCAACAGCCGCGCGGGTCCATTGTTGTTAGTGACCAGGATGTCAATACGTCCGTCGTTATCAATGTCGCCGAAGGCGGCCCCGCGGCTCACCCCGGAAAGCTGTAAGGCTGGCCCGGCGGCGTTTGTCGCTTCGCGAAACCCTTTGCCGTCACCTTCGTTGTGGAGGATCTGGTTTCTTTGACGAAAGGGATAAGGGGTTCCGCGCTGCTCCGGCAGGAGCGTCACCGCTCCATTGGCGGCGAATAAATCTAGCCAGCCGTCGTTGTCGTAGTCGAACCATCCGACGCCAAAGCCGGTCGATAAAAAGCTGGGTTGAACCAGATTGAATTGCAGAGTCGCATCATCGAAGCTGCCGCGCCCGTTGTTACGATAAAGCGTGCTGCCCTGCTTGGTCAGGTTAGTCACCAGGATGTCTTCATCGGCATCGTTGTCGAAGTCTCCGGCGGCGACTCCCATCCCGGCTCGCGCAGCCCCATCCATCGCGTATGCGGCTCCAGCCAGCAGGCCGCTCTCTTCAAAGGTTCCGTCCCCCTTATTCATCCACAACAAGTTGGCCGCACCGTCATTAGCTACGTAGATGTCAACGAAGCCATCATTGTTAAAGTCGGCGCAAGTCACGCCGAGGCCAGGCCCGAACGCCGATCCGATCCCTGATGCTTGCGTCACATCAATGAATTGGCCGCTGCCGTCATTGTGAAATAGCCGGGAGGGGATTGGGCGGTATACGTTAGGCGCGCAGTAGTCAGGCTCGCCCGTCGGGGTGCGACACTTTTTGTTGCCCTTCGAGGTGAAATCAATGTAGTTGGCAACGAACAGATCTAGACGGCCGTCGCGGTCGTAGTCGAGGAAAGCGGCGCTCATGCTCCATCGCGGATCATCCACGTTTGCCTCGCGGGTGACATCCGCGAACGTTCCGTCTCCGTTATTACGGTAAAGGATGTTAGGCCCGAAGTTGGTGACATAGAGGTCCGGGTCGCCATCATTGTCGTAGTCGCCGACGGCTGCCCCCATGCCGTAGCTCGTTCGACCCATTCCTACTTGCTCGGTGACATCCGTGAAGCGAAGTTTTTTTGAAGGTATCAGTTCGTTACGAAACAGGCGATGACCGGGCTTCCATCCCGGGGGTGGGGGAAACCTCGCGTCGCCGAGTCGCTTCGTTTCATCGAGGATTGTGCCCTGCAGTAAAAAGGCGTCCAGGTCACCGTCACCGTCGTAATCAAACAGAGCACAGCCTGCACCCATTATTTCAGGCATGAAGAACTGGCCGGTGGCACCCGTGAAATGATGAAAGCTCAGATTAGTTTCCGCCGCTACGTCGCGAAAGAGGATGCCGGGTGAAGGCGGTTGTGAAAAGGCAAGTTGCGAAAAGGCAAAGAGTAAATGGCATAGAACGAGGAGAATTAGAAAGATGTTGGTGAGCCATCCGAACCCGGGGCTGTGCCTCTTGCCCTCCATCTTTAATTCACCTTCTCCAACGAGCGTAAATCTCTTTCGATGAGCGCCAAAAGCTCGGTCTTGCTTGAAGCAGCCGCACGCCTTCGAGCCTCACGCATATAGTGAAGTGCGCGCTCGTGATTACCGGCGCGGACGTAAGTGGCAGCGAGGGCATACATGTAAAGCGAAGTGCTTTCATCCTCCGGCGTCAAGATTTTCAGGAAATGGTTTATCGCCTGGGCGTAATCTCCTTGCCGCACCAGGATTCTGGCAAGATGGAAGTGGGGAGGTCGGTAGTCGGGCTTATTCTCAATCGCCACACGGTAGTGTTTGATGGCTTCGTCAAAACGATTTTTACGCTCCAACATTATGCCGTAGTTGTGATTAGCCTCGGCGTGGAAAGGGTTGATCTCTAAGCAGCGGAGAAAGGCTTGAGACGCTTCTTCAAACTTTCCTTGCTCGTTGAGCAACACCCCGAAGTTATAGTAGCTGTCGGCTGAATGAGGGTTGACGCGGACGGCGGCGCGGTAATGTTCTTCGGCTTTCGCCGCCTGACCGGACCGGCCGTAGAGAATGATTAAATTGGTATGAGCCTCGACGAGTTGAGGATTGATCTCCAGCGCACGCTCGTGTTCGACAATGGCCTGCTCGATCTGGCCGTCGGCTTCAAAGTTGATTCCCTTTTTGAGGTGCTCGGCGGCTCCTCGGTTGAGTTCCCAAACAGCACTCAGTAACGAATCATTTGACGGCGGCCGAACGAGCTTGTTCTTCTCGTAGATCGATAAATGCTCCTTCGCTTTATCAATCCGGTTGAGGTCGCGG
>JACCTF010000519.1 GCA_013812565.1 Pyrinomonadaceae bacterium
TATGGACAACGCTGACACCGCGCTCGGCCATCAGTTCACAGACATCACGGTAACTGAGCTTGTAAGTAATGTACCAGCGGAGGGCTTGCTGGATGAGTAATCGATCAAAGTGGCGGCCTGTGAAGAGAGCTGGGGTGTCAGAGGGGAGTTGAGTCATGCCGCTGATTATCTACACTCTTCAGCGTTTGCACCAGAACCCGCTCGATTTGATGTCCCAGTGTTGTATGACCTGATTTAGAAACAAATTAATCTTGGAAACCGAGCCGATTACTACTCTTCTATAAGAGCGTTCGCATGTATGTAGAGCGTCACTTGAAAACTTCAAATAGCCGGTTGTTTCTTACCTCCGATCTCTAAGCTCTTCGAAGATGTGCGCTGCGTACAAGAAACACATGTCGTATGACACTTAGCTTGTTAAAGATTCATGGAAGTGCTGCGCAGTTGACCGCCAGAGCCTTGACGTAACGGCTCAAAGTCAGAGGCATTCGAGCGCGAGTGCGTCGGCCGCATGAAGAGTACAAAGTTTTTGTAAGAGATAAGGTTAAGAACTATGAGCCAGCAATTTGACGTTTCAGTAATCATCAGCACCTACAACCGCTGCGGCCTGTTGCCCGAAGCCTTGGAGAGCGTGCTCGCACAGACAACCGGCTCTGTGCGCTATGAGGTCATCGTTGTTGATAACAACTCAACTGACCGGACTCGGCAGGTCGTCGAATCGCTCATCGAACGCGGCAACGCGAATTTACGTTATGTGTTTGAAGGCAAGCAGGGTCTCTCTCACGGGCGCAATGCCGGGATCGCCAACGCCAGTGCGCCGATCGTCACATTTACCGATGACGACGTGCGGGCATCAACCGATTGGGTGGCTAACATCGTGCGGGCGTTTGACGTGCACCCAGAGGTGGATTGTGTAGGCGGCAAGGTGCTGCCACGGTGGGAGAGTCAACCGCCGGCGTGGCTCACTAGCGACCACTGGTCTCCGTTGGCGCTCGTGGATTATGGTGATAAGCAATTCTACACGAATGCAGAAAACCCGAAATGCTTGGTCGGAGCGAACCTCTCTTTCCGCCGCGAAGTGTTTGAACATGTCGGGCTGTTCGCGTCAGAATTTCAACGAGTCAAAGACGGCATCGGGTCGACCGAAGATCACGAAATGCTTTTACGTTTATGGGCCGCTGGCAGGCAGGGCCTCTATGTGCCAAGCATTGTCGTCACGGCAGAAGTGCAAGCCGAACGCACAACGAAGGCTTATCACCGCAGGTGGCACACGGGGCATGGGAAGTATTGCTCGCTCATGCGCTACAAAGAGATTATCGAACCGGACGGAGGACAAACATCTGATGTCACGCTTTTCGGTACGCCCGCGTTTTTGTATCGTGAGTTGATAGGCGAGGGCAGGCGCTGGTTGGCGGCAGTGGTGCGCCGGCGCGAAAGTTTGTCGTTTCAGCACGAGAATCATCTGCGGTACTTAACCGGCTACATCCATAAACGTTATGAGCGGAACGCCGCCGAGCGAGAACGCTCACACCTCGCCGAGCTAAGAACCTTCGTCACATCTGTGTTGCGTAAAAAGATTCGCCCGGAATCTCTCCCCCAAATTCCTTAAAAGATTTTGAGGAAATACCGCGCCGAACACTACAGGCCACTAACGAGTAACTTCCAACTCCTCCACAAAAACAGATTGGTTTCAGGTTAGATGTAAGCCCCCGCGGCGCAGCCCGCCTTGTAGGACGCTTATCTTTGACCTTCTGGAAATGCGAACGTTTTACGTCTTTATTCAAGATGGTAAATACCTTTGCTTGCCGTTGATGTAAGCAGTCAACGATTTAACTGTTGCGGGAGATAGGTTGCCTTAAAACCAAAGCGCGGCAGCAACAGCCTCACTCTTAATCGACTGAATTACTTAATAAAGGATTGTCATGATTACATCGCTAAATAGAAGCAAGACTCATGGGCGTACGCTAATGAATATCTTGCCTTTGTCTACGCTCCTTAGCATGCCCCGCCCCAAGCTGGCGAAGATCATGCTCCTGCTATTCGGCTTGACATTGTTGTTGCGCGCCGCCTACACCCCCAGCCTTGCTCAAGGCCCGCCCACATCAACCCCAACTTACACGTGGAATGACGCGACACCGCCGGAGACGAAGCACTATGAAAGCCCGGCCGCTGTTGTAAACGGGCGCGTCTACGTCCTCGGCGGATTCGACGAGGTAAGTCCGGTGCTGCGGGCAACGAACCGTGTCGATTATTACGATCCGGCTACTAACACGTGGACGCGCGTTGCAAATATGCCCGAGGCGAGCACCCATATCGGCGTCACCAGCGACGGACAAACGATCTGGGTCGCCGGCGGTTTTCTGGGCAACGATCCGGGCCCAGCTATCAGTAGGGTGTGGAAGTATGACGTCGCCGCGAACACCTGGAGTCCCGGCCCGTCGCTGCCTGACGTACGCGCCGGAGGGGCGCTGGTACGCCTCGGCCGCGAGTTGCACTACTTCGGCGGCACTAAGGCCGACCGCAGGACAAATTCAGACGATCACTGGGTGTTGAATCTCGACGGCGGCACGAGTTGGACCACCGCCGCTTCGCTTGCCATTGGTGGCGTGAGCCGTGGACGCACGCACATGAGCGGCGCGGTGGTCGGCGGCAAGATTTACGCGCTCGGCGGCCAAAACGGGCACGACGGTAATTCCAACATAGGCGACGTTGACTGGGTCGATATCTACAACCCGGCGACGAACAGTTGGACGTCGGCGGCGGGCATACCCGGCGGTGGTCGCTCACACTTTGAGCCGGGGACTTTCGTGCGCAATGACCGGATCGTGCTTGCCGGTGGCGAAAGCAATACGGCGAATAACATCTCCGATGTTAACGAGTACAATCCTGAAACTAACACGTGGGCGACGCTCAGCCCTTTGCCGGTGCCGCTCAAGGCGGCGGTGGCACAGGTGGTCGGAAACAAGTTTTTTGTGAGCGGCGGTGATAACGTTAACGGCTACACGCCGCGGTATGAGTCGTACATCACCACCATCGGCAACGTGAACCAATCTTCCGAGGCGCTGTTTTCCATTGTCCCTCCGGACGCCGGTCAGGACTCGGGTCTCAACGCCAGCACCTATAACTCCGGGTCTTTTCGCGTAACCAATAACTCGGCGGGCGGTGAACGGATCACGCGCCTCCGCATCGATCTGCGGTCGGCCATTCTCCCAGACATGGTCTTCGACCCGAACGGCACGGGCGGCGATCCGGTCGCCAAGGCCTTCACACCCGATAGCGACCCGAACCTTGTCGGTCTATCCGGACACGCTTTTAAAAGTCCGCACGGCGGCGGGCACAACGTGCTCGAAGTTTCATTTAACGCCTTTGACTCCGGGGAGCAGTTTCTTTTCTCGCTCGACGTAGACCCGTCGAGCATCAAGGGAACTTCTAACAACGACGGACCGAGCTTTACCGGGAAGGTTTCCGGCCTCGAGCTGATCGGCGCTAAAGTGACGATTGAGTTTAGCGACGGCAGCGTTCACGTCGCCGAGCCTTACCGCGTCGCGAACAGCTTGAGCGGATCGAAGAACACTGTCAAAGCGGTTTCGCCTTCGCAGCCGAGCATCACCGTGCTCGGTGTTTCTTCCACACCGACAAAGGTGGCGAACGCGAATCAGACCCTACGCGTCAGCGGTCCGGCGGGCGCTTCGGTGGCGGTGCTGATTATCGAGGGTGGGATGTACACCGAAGGGGTTCCGGGCGGCGGCTTTGAAGTGTCGCCCTTCGATGCGAACAAAGCTTTAGGCGTCAGCGAACACTTCGCGACGATCGGCGGGGAAGGATTTGTGGACGTTCCGGTAACGCTTACACGCTCCGACGCGCGCGGCGGCTTGAACTATATAACCGCTGTTTTCAGAGATGCCGACGGAAGAACCGGCCTCAACTCGGCCGTCCGGGTTTTAGAGTTTGACCCGAGCTTTGTGCCGGGCGGACAAACGCCCCACCTCGGTTCTCCGGCGGCGGTGCCCGGCACCATCCAAGCCGAGGAATTTGATAACGGCGGTGAAGGCATCGCGTACCACGATTTGGATGCCGCCAACCAAGGCGGTCAATATCGAACTGCGGAAGGCGTCGATCTCGAAAACACGGGCGACACCGGAGCAGGTTACAACGTGGGCTACATCAATGCCGGCGAGTGGCTGGAGTACACGATCAACGTCGCGTCTGCTGGCACCTACACGGTGCAAGCGCGTGCGGCATCGCAGGGCAGCGGCGGCACGCTGCACATCGAGTTCGACGGAACGGACAAGACGGGAGCGCTAGCGATACCGAACACGGGAGGTTGGCAGAATTACCAGACGATCACGAAAACAGGCGTGAGCCTCAGTGCCGGGCCGCAGGTCATGCGCGTCATGATGGACACGGACGGCGCGAGCGGTTTTGTCGGCAACATCAACCACGTCACCATCGTGGCCGGATCAACGCCCACACCGACACCGACTCCCACACCGACGCCGACACCCGGCTCGGCGGCCTTTGTCGAGCAGGGCGGACAGGTCGTTGTCGAAGCTGAAAACTATCACGGCAATATCGCGCGGGGGGGCAAGTCGTGGGTCGCACGCACCGACCGCGGCGGCTATGTCGGCACGGCGGCGATGGTCGTCGAGCCGAACACCGGCACGCAGATCGACACAGGCTACGCGGCGAACAGTGCAGCCCTACAGTACCAAGTAGAGTTTGCGACCGCCGGCACCTACTATGTGTGGCTGCGCACTTTGGTTGACAACAGTTCCGACAACTCGGTGCATGTCGGGCTCGACGGTCAAGCCGTGGCTTCAGCGGATCGCATCTCGACGGGTAGTTACGGCGGGTGGACGTGGGTGCGGAGTACGATGGACGGGCCAGTGGCGACGTTGGTGGTTGGAACACCCGGGGTGCATACGATCAACGTGTGGATGCGCGAGGACGGCTTTCGCTTCGACCGGCTGCTGCTAAGCACCAGCAGCACGATGGTGCCGACCGGCGAGGGGCCGGCGGAGAGCCCACGCAGCGGGACGATAACACCGACACCTACTCCGAAACCTACCCTGACTCCCACTCCCACTCCGACACCTACGCCCGGAGCGGTGCCGAGTCCCTGGAC
>JACCTF010000525.1 GCA_013812565.1 Pyrinomonadaceae bacterium
ATATGAGATTTGAGATTCAATGCTTGTGCCTCACTTGGCCTCCTGCTCATGCAGGGTGAGAATCTGATTAGCCTTTACGTTGGTGAGCATCTGCTTGATGCCGCTGGGCCAGGTGACTTCGATCCGAGCAACGGACGCCGCTGCTTTGCGGCCGAAGTGTATGCGTTTGTCGCTTGATGAACTGTCGCCGACGCTGGTTGTTGCGTGATTATATTGCGTGCCAATTGGAGTCGTGACTTTTACGCGCGTGCCGAGTCCGTCGCGGTTGCTCTTGGTTCCCACGAGTTTGATCAATAGCCAGTGATTGTTGCTTGCCGAACGGTTGATAAGAATCTCCGGCTTTGAGTTTAAGTTTGTGGTCACGATGTCTACGCGCCCGTCGTTGTTAAGGTCGCCGAAGGCCGCTCCGCGATGCGCCGCCGGCACAGTGAAACCCTGCCCGGCCTGTGCGCTCATGTCGGCGAATGTGCCGTCACCGCTGTTGCGCAAGATGGTGTTCGGAAGTTTGTAAGGAAGATTGTCAATCTCCTGAGCGTTATCGAGAATAGCTCCGTTGGCAGTGAACAAATCTTTGAATCCATCGTTATCGAAATCGAAGATGCCGTTGCCCCAGGCGGTCAGACGGCTGGTTGCGACCGCGATACGGGCAGCGCTCGTCGCATCATCAAACTGGTTGCCCAAATTGCGGAAGAGCGGAAAAGTATCTCCGTACATCGCGGTTTCAAAGATGTCGGGTTTACCATCATTGTCCATGTCCCTGAAATCCACGCCCATTCCGGCGACGCTCTTTCCGTTTTCGTTGAAGGCGACTCCGCTTAAAATTCCGACTTCGATAAACGTGCCATCGCCTTTGTTGCGAAACAGAAAGTTGCGGTAAGTGTCGTTGGCAACGAAGAAATCAGTGAACCCATCGCCGTCATAATCGGCGAAAGCCACGCCCATTCCTTTGCCCGTGTGTTTGCCGATGCCGGAAGCTTCGGACACGTCCGTGAACGTGCCATCGCCGTTATTGCGAAAGAGCATGTTGGGCAAACCCTCAAAACTGTTCGGCGAGCAGTAGGCGCGAATGCCTTTGACGGAGCAGGGAGGAGCCGTGGCAAGCGACCACTTCAGATAATTGATAAGCAACAGATCGAGGCGCCCATCGTTGTCGTAATCAAACCAACCCGCGGTCACGGCGTAGGTCTTTCCAAACTTTGCGTGATGACCGAGCAGGTTAGCCTTCTCGGTCACATCATTAAACGTGCCATCGCCGTTGTTGCGAAAAAGTTGATTGTGGTTCACTCCGGCGACATAAAGATCAACATGCCCATCGTTATCATAATCAGCGGCGGCGATGCCCATCGCATAACCTGCGCCGCGCACTCCGGCCTTCTCCGTGACATCGATAAAAGTGTTATTGCCGTTGTTTTTGTAGAGACGGTTGTAAAAGACGGGAGCGGATTTGTCCATCTCAGGAAGCCGCGCGCCGTTCGCGAAATAGATGTCTAAATAATTATCGTTGTTGTAATCAAAGACGGCGACGCCGCCCATCATTGTTTCGATCTGGTGCTTCTCCGGCGTGTGGCTATTGTTCAATACGAAGTTGATGCCGGAACGCTCGATGATGTTTTCAAAAGCCATGATTGAACCAGGCTGCGCTATAGAGCGCTCGGTAGATGATGCTTTTGAATTTTGTAAGCTCTTAGCAAGATTGGGACACATTGGAAGACAGAGCCACAGAGCCACAGAGCCACAGAGCAGGCGAAACATCAGAAAAGCAAAGCATCTGTTCTTCATCAGTATTTTTATCGCTGTGCCTCTGTGTCTGCGGTGGCAAATTCCTTTTGTACTAATGTCACATGGTTCGATTTAGTCTGATTTACTTACCGACTCTTCAATCTTCAGAACCTGATTAACTGCGACGTTGCTCAGCCGCTGAACTGCTCCGCTGGGCCAGCGAACTTCTACGGACTTCACGGACCCTTCAGCCCCTAACCCAAAATGCGCGCGTTTATCACTAGAGGACATAAAGCCGACGCTGGTTGTAATGTGGTTATAGAGAGTTCGGCCTGAACCCGTGACAACCTTGATCTTGGCTCCAATGCCATCGCGATTACTGCGCCGACCCGTTGGTTCAATCATCAACCAATTATGTTTATTCTTCCCGGAGTTTAAGAGGATGCGCGGCTTTTCGTTGAGCGATGTGACAACCAAATCCATAAAGCCGTCGTTGTTCAAATCGCCGATGGCGGAACCGCGTTGGAAGCCTGTGAACAGAAAATCTTCGCCTAACTTCCGGGAAACGTCGATGAACGAGGTGCCTCCGATGTTCTCAAACATCGTGTCGTGTTGTTTAGCATTTGGCCCGACGTTATCTACATCACCGTTCGCGTTATAGATGTCTTTCCAACCGTCGTTGTTGTAATCAATAAATGCGGCGCTCCACCCGGAGAAAGGTCGGCTGAGGTTCTCGATGTTGTAAGTCGAAGAGACATACTTGAAGAACTTGCCTCCCTCATTTTGAAATAATGCGAACATCTGTCCGGCCAGGTTGTTGTAGAAGACATCGGTCCAGCCGTCATTATTAAAGTCTTTCGCGTCGCAGCCCATCGCCGAGACGGTTGCTCCCTGATCGTTGAAGGCAACACCGTAGAGAAGTCCAATCTCTTTGAATGTATTTGTGGCTTGGTTGATAAACAGAAAGTTTCGCTCGGTATCATTGGCGATGAAAACATCCATCCGGTTATCGTCATTAAAGTCGGCGATGCCGATGCCCATCCCTTTGCCCATCGCGGAAGCAAAGCCCGCTTGCTCCGTCGTATCGACAAACTTGCCCTTGCCTGTGTTGCGGTAGAGAGTTTGCGCAATGCTTTTATAGACGGAAGGATGGCAATAGATGTCTTTTTCTTCGCCCTGCAAGCACCGTTGATCTGTGGCCGGACTCCAGGTCGTATAGTTTGAGACGACGAGATCAAGCAACCCATCGTTGTCATAATCGAACCATGCCGCGCCGACGCTCAACACGTCGCGTGGTTTTTGTTCGAGTCCTGACAGGGAAGTGACATCGGAGAAAGTGCCGTCGCCGTCGTTTCGATATAAAGCGTTGCGCCCGGCGTGGGCGATAAACAAATCCTGAAAGCCGTCGTTGTCATAATCCGCCGCGGCAACGCCAAAGCTGAAATCGAGATTCTCACCTCCCAACCCGGCTTTGCCGGTCACATCATCGAAAGTTCCATCGCCACGATTACGGAGCAGACAGTTGAGAAATGAAGCGTCGGTCTTTTTCAACTGAGGTAATTTAGCCCCGTTGGAAAGGAAGATGTCCATGCGCCCATCGTTGTCGAAATCAAAGATGGCAACGCCGCCGCACATCGGCTGCGGAAAGTATTTCCTGCCACTGAAATCATTGTTAGTGCGATAAGCGAAGCGCGAACGCGAAGCGATGTCGGTGAACTGAACCGGCCCGGGTAAACCGGCGGTGGGATTCGAAGAAGCCTTCTGAACTTTTGTCCAGTTCTTTGTACTGAATCTGTGAGGCTGACAGACGACCTCAAATCCTGACCCGATAAATAACGCTACGACCACGTATAAAGCTACCAAGCTTCTGCGATAAAACATACTTCACCTTTATGCGTGATTGTTGCTAAGAGACTGTCTCCAAATCATTTGTGTGCGAACAGCACGTGGCCAGAATTCATGGGGTATCGCTGAGCGTGTACTGGAAGTCGTACGAGTGCTTGCCGTCGGCGATATTGATCTCCATCTTGCCCGCAAGACCCGCCAACTGACCGGTGCCGGAATCCGGAACCACCGCGACAATCAATTGCGGGACTCCGCGCGTCATCGTGCCACTGTGCTGGAGAACGAAGGTCCCGCTGCGGCCATGCAGCGTTCCACTGACCCCTTCGATCGCGACGTAACCGGCCGAGCCATCTACAGCCGTGCTTGCGGCCAGCATCTGACCCTTGCTCGTCGCTTCAAGATCACCGTGAAACTGCTTGTCGAGCAACATTCTGCCGATAGCTGAGTTCTCAGATTTGTCGTCCGATGCCTGAGGGCTAAGTACACTGGAAACTAAGTTTCTTTGTACTTGGTGTTCTCGGCATTAACTTGGTGGTAGTGCCTGTTCAACTTCGTTCTCGCTTTTTCGATTGAGAACTGCCAGTCGATTCTGACTGCTTTATCTTCGCGCTCTTTGACAATCGTCAGCACTTCTTTCATGAGCATATCTTTGGTCGGGATGCGTCGATTCAAGCACTGCTTCGAGAGGGCTGAGAATTCGATCTCGATCATATTCAGCCATGATGCCTTCTTCGGCGTGTAGTGAAATTCAAACCGCTGCGCTAGCGCAAAGGCTTCTTCAGCACTGAAGGCCTCATAAAACGCGCTCACGTCATGTGTGTTGAGGTTGTCCTGCACCACCCGAATCTTTTGCGCCTGCGGGTAGCGTGCCGCCAACTCTTTCATGAACTCTGCATATTCTTGTTTCGTCCGTTGGTCACGCACTTGCGCCAGCCGCTTTCCGGTTTGTGGCTCAATCGCCATTAATAGTGCGCATGACCCGTTCTTCTCGTATGAGTAGTGCTCGCGAGCCGCTTGACCGGCTTTCATCTCCAGCCCCTCAACTGTTTCGCCGATGAGAAAACACGGGCGTTCATCATAGCAGACGCTCGGATACCGCTGGTCATCAGGCAGCGCGTAGAGGTTGAGAATCTGTTCCATGCGTGCGATGAATCTGGAGTCCATCTCGCCGATACACCAAGTCTTCTTCAGATGCGGCTGCAAATCGTTTTTTTGAGGACCTTCCTCGCGGCGGTGTGCGACAAAGTCTCACAGTAGCCGAGTTCAACTGCCTTGTCAGCGAGCAAGCGCAGCGTCCACCGGGCATGTCCTTGAGGTGGAGTGCTGCACGCCAAAGCTGTGATGGAGGCGCGTTGTTTGCCGTCGATCACAACGGGGCGACCAGAGCGCGGTTTATCATGCAGCGCCTGCAAGCCGGAAGCTTGATAATTATCGCGCCAGTTGGCGACCGCTTGATAGCTGACCTGTAAGGTCTCTGAGATGCTGCGCAGAGTCTTGCCACGGTGAAGTTCCAAGAGAGCCGTAGCACGTTTGAACACTCTGGCGGAGAGTTGACCTTTAGCGGTCAAGGTCATGAGAAAGTTGTGATCGGCTAGGTTGAGTGCGAAGTGTTCTGTTTGCATGTTGATAGGATACGCGCGAGATGCTAAAAACTTAAATTCCAGTGTAATTAGTACATCGTAATCTAAGTTATTTTATACACGACGTTTTCAGCATGAACCGCTTCGTAATGTCTGTTGAGCTTTGTGCGCGCCGCTTGAATCGAAAACTGCCAAGTGATCTTGATGGCTTTCTCTTCTCGCTCTTTGACAATCGCTTGCACCTCTCGCTCCAACTCGGCTTTCGTCGCAATCCGCCGATCAAGACATTGCCGTGCGACGGCTGAAAACTCGATCTCGATCATGTTCAACCAACTGGCTTTCTTCGGCGTTTGGTAGAACTCGAAGCGCTGACTTAACGCAAACGCCTCTTCCGCCGCGAACGTCTCGTACAGAGAACTCAGGTTGTGGGTGTTTAAGTTGTCCTGCACCAAGCGTATCTTCTCTGCCGTCGGATACTGTGCCGCCAACTCTTTGAGAAACAAAGCATACTCGCGCTTCCGCCGCTGGTCATAGACTCTTGCTAAGCGTTTGCCGGTCTTTGGTTCGATGGCTGCCAGCAGCGCGCACGACCCGTGCTTCTCATACTCGTAGTGCTCCTTGACGACACTGCCGGCTTTCATGCTGAGGGCAGAAACAGTGTCGCCGATCAGGAAACATGGTCGTTCATCAAAGCAAATGACCGGAAAACGAGCATCTACCGGCAACGAGTACAACCACAACAGGCGCTCCATCTGGGCGAGAAAAGCGGCGTTGATCTCGCCGATGCACCAGGTCTTCTTCAGATGCGGCTTTAACTCGTTTTTTTAAGTATCTCTTTGACCGCATTGTGCGACACAGCCTCGCAATACTCTAGTTCAACGGCTTTGTCTGCCAACAAGCGCAGGCTCCAGCGTGCATGACCTTGCGGCGGAGTCGAACAAGCGAGTGCCGTAATCCTGGCACGTTGCTCTCCATCAATTCTGATGGGGCGACCAGCGCGTGGCTTGTCAACGAGAGTCGCAGCTAAACCTTCAGCCAGGTAGCGCCGCTTGACGTTGTAGATTGTTTGCGACGAAACCTGCAACGTGGCGGCAATCGTTGCTGGAGTTTGACCACGATGAAGCAGGTCGAGGATGCGCGCACGGCAGTGTGTGCGGGCTGAAGTGGAGCCACGAGTCAAGAGCGTTGTCAAAGAACTAATCTCGGCGTCAGATAGCTTTACGGGGTGTGTTGTTCTTGTCATCTGCAAAGGATACGACAAGGAAGATCGACTATTCAAATAACTTAGATTACGGTGTACTAAGGCCAACGTTACTTCTTCTGCTCACTCTCTTCGAGAGCCTTCAAGAACTCTTGCGCGTACCTCTCGATGATGTGCCCATTAGATTCTTTGTTGCCATTATGAATATGACCTTTATCGCCGTTGATAATGCCCCTGGCGTTGTAGAAGTCTTTCTTGTTGTTGTTGATGTAGGTGCTTAAGCTTCTACTAGTAAACGTTCCGTCTCGCATACCTACTACTGCTATCCTGGCCGCGATGTCTGGTCTTACTGTGAGTTCAGGGTTACTCACTAAATCAACACCAAGTCGTTTGGACCAGTCTTCATAATTGGCACGCCC
>JACCTF010000535.1 GCA_013812565.1 Pyrinomonadaceae bacterium
TGCCATCACGGTTTGCAGCGCATGCCAATGGTCGGGCGTGGAGATGACGACAGCGTTGATGTCTTTGCGATCCAGAATCTTTCGGAAATCTTTGTACTTTTCCGCGTTCGGAGCAATGGCCGCGGCCTTCTCTAAATTGGGGGCATACACATCGCAGATGGCCGCAACGCTTGCATCCATCTGCTTGAGCATGCTCTTCATGTTGCCTTGTCCCTGGCGGCCTGTGCCGATGATGCCCAGAACAATGCGGTCATTGGCCGAAGCGGTCTGGGCTAACGCTTCCTTCAAGGTGATACTAGCGCCGACTGCGCTCGCTGCCTCCCATTTAACGAACTCGCGACGCTCGATTTTGTCAGTCATGTGAACTCCTTAACGTGAAAGTAATGCGGTTAATCTGCGTGCCTTTGCCGGAAGACAAAGCGACGGGGTTAGAAACACGGTTGATGAAGTGCGGGTCAAGAGCTTGTAACTGTAGTGCAACTATGATTCGAGAGAGACGTATCTTCAGTGCTACAAGTGTGACGCACAAGAAGCTTGGAAACGCGGCTGCGATTTTACTTCCAGCACAGAAAAGATCAAGCGTGATCGCTCTTCACCAAGCTAATGCATTGATGTTCGCGTGTTAATTTAGCTTGATCAAAGCTACGGACAGTTATAAAGTCGCCGGACGATCATCCACAAAGGAAACAAAGTGACACAAAGCAAAACGATAACAGAGTTGGATTAGCAACTCTGTTTCACCGTCTATCTTCTGATTCTCTTTGTGCTCTTTTGTGGATAGTTCCTGTGTCTCATGCTTGAATCTTTCGATTTAGTAGAATGATTATCAAGGAGAAGAGAACGATGCGAACACGAGCGGTAATCGTCGGCATGCTTATCATGACAGTGATTGTCATTGCGACACTTGCGGCGGCCGGGCAGAAGAACAACAAAGCATCAAGAGAGTCGCGCCGTATTACGCGCGCACAACTCGAAGACAAGATTCGCGGCGGCTGGGCCGGGCAGATGATCGGCGTCAGCTATGGCGCGCCCACCGAGTTCAAGTCGAACGGTAAGATCATCGAAGACAACATCGGTAATTACCGGGAGTGGACGCCCAAGCGCATCGAGAATGCGATTGTTCAGGATGATCTTTATGTCGAGATGACGTTCGCCGAGGTGATGGACGCGCAAGGGCTCGAGGCGACGACCGAGCAGTACGGTGAAATGTTCAAAAACTCGAAGTACCAGCTTTGGCATGCCAACGCCGGGGCGAGAAGACTTCTCAATCGCGGCATCAAAGCGCCGCTCTCCGGTGATCCCCGCTTTAACATCCACGCCAACGACATCGACTTTCAGATTGAAGCAGACTTCATCGGCCTCATGACTCCGGGGTTGCCTCAGGAAGCCAACAAATACTGCGACCGCGTAGGCCGTGTGATGAACTACGGCGATGGTCTCTATGGGGGCATGTTCGTCACAGGGATGTACGCGGCGGCCTTCTTTGAAAACGATCCGCGCAAAGTGGTCGAGCAGGGACTGGCATCGATTCCGGCGAAGAGCGGCTACGCCGGAGTGATTGGCGATGTTCTCAAATGGTCGGCCCAGCATCCGGATGACTGGACCAGAACATGGGCGCTGCTCAAAGAAAAGTGGGACCGCGATGATCCGTGCACAGATGGAGCGTTGCGACCTTTCAATATCGACGCGCGTTTGAACGGCGCACACATCGCGCTTGGATTGCTGTATGGCAAAGGCGACTTTATGAAGACTTTGGATGTCTCGACGCGCGCTGGGCAGGATTCGGATTGCAACCCATCGAATGCCGTCGGCGTGCTCGGCGTGATGCTCGGCTATGGCGGGATACCTGATGAGTGGAAAAGCGGAATTGCAGCGATTGCCGATAAGAAATTTGACTATACCAACTATTCTTTCAACGACATCACACGATCAACTGTTGAACGCGCACTCAAAGTTGTGCAGGGAGCGGGCGGCACAGTGAAGGGAAGTGAAGTGATCATTCCCTATCAAGCGCCGAAAGCGCCGAAGTTGGAGCAGTGGGATATGGGCGTTCCTGATAAACGAATTGAGGCTAAGGACGCGGCATGGAGTTGGAAGGGCGGATGGACAGAAGAGATGCGCGGCGGCGGCGACCAGAAGCGGTTCGCCGGGATGCAGGCAAGCGGAGCCGGAGCCGAAACGACGCTCGCCTTTAACGGCACTGCCGTCGCGCTCGTCGGCAACCATTCGCAGGCAGGCGGTCGCGCCGATGTCTTCCTCGACGACAAGAAGATGGGCGAGATTGATTCTTACATTACTGAGCGAACTCACGACAATGATTTGTGGCATGCATACGATCTTCGCCCTGGGCCACACACGCTGAAGATCGTGACGCGCAATGATGCCGATGTACGATCCAAGGGCAAACATGTGCTGATCGAATCGGCTATCGTTTACCGCGCGCGGTGATGAGTACAAGACTCTTTGTAGCCTTCCTCATTCGAATGAGGCAAAAGCTTTAACACAGAGATCACAGAGGCGCAGTTCTTCTCCTAAAAATTCCGTTTATCTGCAATTCGCCACGTGTTGCGGCGCATGGGTGATGTCGATATGAAGCGAAAAAACCTACAGTATCGCCTTGTGCTGTTATGCACCCTGCTCGTTTTGGTTAGTTGCCAACAAGCTCAACAAGAGCAGCGGGAGACTCCCGGCAAGCTGCGGATCGCGCTGGTGATGAAGTCGTTAGCCAACGAGTTTTTCCAAACAATGGAGAACGGCGCACGCGGACATCAGAGAGCGCACGCGGCGGATTATGAATTGATCGCCAACGGGATCAAGGACGAGCAGGATGTGAGCCGCCAGATTGATCTCGTCGAACAGATGATCGCGCAGCGTGTGGGCGCTATTGTGATTGCCCCGGCTGATTCCAAGGCGCTCGCCTCCGTGTGCAAGAAGGCGCTTGATGCCGGAATCCCCGTCATCAATATAGACAACAAACTGGACGGGGCGGTGCTCGCCGAAAGAAATCTAAAGATTCCTTTCGTTGGACCCGACAACCGTAAAGGCGCGCGCGTCGTCGGCGACTACCTGGCGAAACGGTTAAAGCCGGGAGATAGAGTGGCGATCATCGAAGGAGTGCCGACGGCCTTCAATTCCGTTGAGCGGCGGCGTGGCTTCGAAGATGCGATGAATGCAGGCGGCATGGTAATCGCCAGCACGCAATCCGGGAGTTGGGAGACGACCCGCGCCAACCAAGTTGTTTCAGCTCTGATCACGGAACAGCCCGATCTGAAAGCGATTCTATGCGCTAACGATCAGATGGCCCTCGGCGCTGTGGCCGCGCTCCGGGCAGCGGGCAAAGCGGATCAAATACTGGTGGTCGGATTCGACAACATCTTTGCCGTTCAGCAGTTGATCAAAGACGAACGCATCTTAGCCACCGCAGATCAACACGGCGACAAGCTTGCGGTCTACGGCATCGAGTACGCGCTGGAGATCATTCGCGGCCAGAGCACGCCGCAGGATCGAGAAACTCCCGTCGACCTCATCACAGCGCAAAATCTGCCGGGCAAATAAGTTCAAGGTTCAAGGTTCAAGGTCGAAACCATTCCTATCTTGACCTTGGACTTTGAACCTTGAACTTTGAACTTCTTGTTACATTCAAATATGAAGAAACGCATCGTTGTGATCGGCAGCCTAAACGCTGATTTCGTCGTAAGCGTGCATCGCTTTCCGCTCCCCGGCGAGACGGTTGTGGGCCACAGTTTTACCGTCTTTCCTGGAGGTAAAGGAGCGAATCAAGCGTATGCCGCGGCTCGGCTTGGCGGAACTGTCAGCATGGTGGGGCGGGTCGGCACGGACGCACAAGGTTCGTGGTTGCGAGAACACCTTGAAGCTGCCGGTGTGGATGTGAACTTCGTTGGAGAGGACAGGACTGTGTCGAGCGGAGTGGCGAGCATTTCGATTGATCATGCCGGGCAGAACAGCATTGTGATCGTGCCCGGAGCAAACGGCACGTTCGGGGTGGAGCAGTTGATCGAGAGCCGGGAGTTGATCGCATCGGCGGCAATCGTTTTATTGCAGCTTGAGATTCCGATTGAGACGGTGTACGAGGCCGCGCGTCTGGCGAAAGAGGCGGGTGCGCTTGTCATACTCGATCCCGCTCCGGCAGTTGAGGTTTCAAACGACTTGCTGGCGCTGGTCGATTACCTAACTCCAAACGAAACTGAACTTGCAACGCTCGTTGGAATGCCGCTCGAAGTGGAGTTCGACGAACGAAGCATTGCGGCTCGCGCACGGGAGTTGCGAGCACGCGGCGCGCGGAAAGTGATCGTCAAACTGGGTGTTCGCGGGGCTTTGTTGGTTACTCAAGATGAGGAACAGTTATGGCCCGCGCTGAAGGTTGCGACGGTTGACACCACGGCGGCGGGCGATTGGTTTAACGCAGCACTGGCCGTGGCACTGGCTGCGGGAGAAGCGGAAACAAAGGCTGGAATGTTTGCGACCGCCGCCGCTGCATGTGCTGTGATGCGCAAGGGAGCGCAGCCGGGCGAACTGACCCGTGCTGAAGTCGAAGAACTGCTGAAGCGACAACAAAGCACAAGCTGCTAAGTGCGGCGTAGTTAGCCAAGGATTCTGTTGATCTCAATGGAGATGCCAGGTAACAACTGGGGCGAGATAGACTCTCCACGCTTATATAGGCGGGTATGTTGATAGCTCCCGTTCACCGGCTCTGCATAAGCTTCAACTGTGTCAGCAGGGAAATTCGCAATCCATACTTCAGGAATCTCTGAACGAGCATACGCCGGCAGTTTTATGCCCCGATCATATTCAACGGAAGTATCCGCAATCTCGATCACCAGCAATACGTCTCTTGAGGTTGGATGACTTTGAGCATAGAAATCGACGCGCGGTTTCAGCAATGCTATATCAGGCTCTGGTTCAGAAAAGTTGTTGAGCAAGATTGGGTCTTGCACGCTGACAATGGCGATTTGCCCAACAAGGCTATTGAGCAAAGTATTGAGGCGCTTAACACTTGCAGCGTGGCGACTACCGATTGGACTCATCTTAAGAATTTCACCTTCGATAAGCTCAACACGATCATCCTCCGACAGGATTCCGGCCTCTGCCATCCTGTGGTATTCATCAACTGTAAAGTATCGTCTTGCAACTTGGACTGACATGATGGCTTACCTTATTTATGAATTCACGTTAACAACTTGACCAAGATATTAGCATGGTAGCCGCAGAGAGGATGGGGCATCTAACTACACGGTAGAAGAAACTTCACCACAGAGACCGGAGAGGAGCATAGAGGTTGCACAGAGAAAACTTTCCTCAGAGTGTTCTGCAACTTCTGTGTTTAGTCTTGCTCTCCTTGTGTGACAGATCAATCATCCGGTTGCGGAAGGCAATTTTACATGCGGCATCCCGCGTTGGATGATTCTTTGACGACGCCGAACGCGGCGCGGGTTCTTCTGCGGATTGAAGACGGTGCGCGGGTTCGGGATCATCGCGGCGAGAAAGGCCGCTTCCTGCGTGGTGAGACTGAGGGCCGATTTGTTGAAGTAGTTTTGCGCCGCCGCTTCTGCGCCGTAGATTCCATCGCCCCACTCGATGACGTTCAGATAAAGTTCGAGAATCCGGCGTTTTGATAGATCACGTTCAAGGAAATAAGTGATTGCAGCTTCGCGTCCTTTGCGCAGGAAAGACCGCTCGGTTGAGAGATAAAGATTCTTGGCGAGCTGTTGCGTGATTGTCGAAGCGCCGCGTCCGAGACTGGGCATCTGCGGAATCCAGCTCGATTCATCCCCCTCGCCTTCCTCCTTCGCTTCCCTCGCCGCATCGCGCTGCGCCTGTTCCCAAGCCTTCTGAATAGCTTGGTAATCAAAGCCGTTGTGCGTCGCAAAGTTTACGTCTTCACCCGCGAGCACAGCGCGTTGCAGATTCGGCGAAATCTTTTCAAGCGGCACCCAACTTTGTATGCG
>JACCTF010000538.1 GCA_013812565.1 Pyrinomonadaceae bacterium
ACGCACCCCGCGCTGCTTGATTGGCTGGCGCTGGAATTTCAGCGCGGCTGGGACACAAAAGCGCTGCTGAAAACTTTGGTGATGAGCGCGACCTACCGCCAGTCGTCGAAGACGACGCCGCGCTTATTACAACGCGATCCCGACAACCGTCTGCTCGCCCGCGGGCCGCGTCTCAGGCTCTCGGCGGAGATGATCCGCGACCAGGCCCTGTTCGTGTCCGGGTTGTTGGTGGAGCGGCTCGGCGGGCCGTCGGTGAAGCCTTATCAGCCAGCCGGGTTATACAAGGACATGGCTTTCTCTAACCTTGACGGCTACAACCAGGACAAGGGAGAAGGTTTGTGGCGGCGCAGCCTCTACACTTATTGGAAGCGAACCGTGCTCTCGCCGAACATGCAGGTGTTCGATGCCTCGACGCGGGAGTTCTGCACGGTGCGCGAGACCCGCACGAACACGCCGCTGCAATCGCTCAACTTGATGAACGACGTGACCTACGTTGAAGCGGCGCGAATGTTAGCCCAAAGAATGCTCAGCGAAGGCGGCGCGACGCCCGAGGAGCGCATCAATTGGGCGTTCCGTGTGGCGACATCGCGGCCACCCTCGGAACATGAGCGTGGGGTTCTGCTGAAGAATCTGACGGTGCAGATGGATTACTTCACACGCCATCCGCCGGAAGCGGCACGACTGCTGGCAGTCGGGGAGCGGCGGAATGATGACAAGTTGAACGCGACAGAAGTGGCTGCTTATACAACGACTGCCAGCCTGCTCCTTAATCTCGATGAAGTGCTTACGAAACAGTAAACATTGAAGAAACACAAACCACACGAGGCCCCTCGATGAATCCGCTCAATGAACAACAACTGATGATGACGCGCAGGCACTTCTTCGGCCTGAGCAGTTTGGGGATCGGCACGGCGGCGCTTGTCTCGCTGCTGACGGAGAGCGGTCGTGCGATGGAGCTACCCGTATTGTTGCCGCAAGGTGGTGATCAGGAAGTCGGGCAGCCGCAGTTGCCGCATTTCGCTCCGAAGGCAAAAAGAGTTATCTACCTGTTTCAAGCCGGAGGCCCTTCGCAGCTCGATCTGTTTGATCCGAAACCGCACCTTGAAAAGTTTCGCGGACAGGATCTGCCCGCATCTATTCGCATGGGCCAACGACTGACGGGCATGACCGCTTACCAATCGAGCTTGCCGACCGCGCCATCGAAATTCAGTTTCGCGCAGCACGGACGATCCGGCGCACACGTCAGTGAGCTGTTGCCGCACACGGCGAAAGTGGTTGATGAGATAAGCTTCATCAGGTCAATGCACACGGAGCAGATCAATCACGATCCGGCGCAGACATTTTCGCTGACGGGGTTTCAACTCGCCGGGCGTCCGAGCCTCGGCGCATGGGCCGCCTACGGGCTGGGCAGCGAAAACAAAGATTTGCCGGCGTTCATCGTGATGGTCTCAGTCGGCAGAAACGGCGGCGATCAGCCGTTGTATGACCGTCTGTGGGGCAGCGGCTTTCTGGCTTCGCGTTACCAGGGCGTGAAGTTTCACAACGGCCCCGACCCGGTGCTTTACCTATCGAATCCGCCGGGCATCAATCGTCAGATGCGCAGACAGTTTCTCGATAATCTGTCGGAACTGAATCAGTCGAACGCGCGGGAGTTCGGCGATCCTGAAATCCTGTCGCGTGTGGCGCAGTATGAGATGGCTTACCGCATGCAAGCTTCGGTGCCGGAACTGACCGATCTTTCCACAGAATCGGAGCGGACTTTTGAGCGTTACGGGCCGGATTCGCGACGCGCCGGTACGTTCGCATCCAACTGTATTCTGGCTCGCCGTCTGGCCGAACGCGGCGTGCGCTTCATTCAGTTGTTCCATCGCGGCTGGGATCAACATGGAGATTTGCCGAAGAACATCGCGAAGCAGTGTCAGGATACTGATCAGCCCTCAGCGGCGCTGGTTATGGATTTGAAGGAGCGTGGTCTGCTCGATGACACGCTGGTCATCTGGGGCGGAGAATTCGGACGGACGTTTTATTCGCAGGGAAAGCTGACGGCGGATAATTACGGGCGCGACCATCACCCGCGCTGTTTTACAGTGTGGTTGGCGGGCGGCGGGATCAAACCCGGCACAAGCATCGGCGAGACGGATGAGTTCAGCTATAACATCGCCCGCGACCCGGTTCACGTACATGACTTAAACGCGACGATCCTGCATTGTCTCGGTGTTGACCACACGCAACTGACTTACAAATTCCAGGGGCGGCACTTTCGTCTGACCGATGTCCACGGAGAAGTGGTGAACAAACTTTTAGCTTGATGGTTGTTGCGATAATGATATGGTGAGAATCAAGCTTGAACTATCAACCGGAGAAGACTCGGGAACTTGTTGCACCACCTTTGTTCGATGGTGACCGCGGGGGGCAGTGGATAATGAAAATCACACGGCGAAAATTATTACAAATGAGCGTCCGTTCCATTGGCACCAGCCTCACGTTGCCTTTCATCTTCGGATCAAGGGGCGAGGGATACTCCAGGGAAGTGGTCGAGACACAGATTCGGAAAGGTTCGAAATCATTGACAAAGGATGATCTTCCGACGCCCGCGCTGCTACTTGATCTCGACCTCTTCGAGGCGAACATCACAAAGATGAGCGGGCACGCCCGCGCCTCTTCGATCAACTTGCGGCCGCATGCTAAAACTCACAAATGCCCGGAGATCGCGCGCCGACAGGTACGCGCCGGCGCGCTGGGCGTTTGCCTCTCTACCATTCACGAAGCCGAGGTGATGGCGTCCTCCGGAGTGCGCGGCCTTTTGCTTACCTCTGAAATGGTCGGGCGCAACAAGATCGAGCGCTTGATACGTTTAACGCGAAAACATCCGGAGACGATCTCCGTCGTGGATAACGCGCATCATGCGGCGCAGCTTAACGACGCTGCGATGGCCGCTAAAGTTACCGTGAACGTGATGATTGACATCGATCCCGGCGGGCGCCGTACAGGTCTGATGCCGGGAGCGCCGGCAGTCACGCTGGCCGAACAGATAATGAAACTGCCCCGCCTGCTCTTGCGCGGCGTGCATTCTTATTCGGGCGGGTCGGCGCACGTCGTCGGTTATGAAGCGCGGCGAGAACATTCGAGTAAAGCGATGCAAGCTCCTCTCGATACTTTTCAGTTGCTGAAGGAGAAGGGATTTCCCGTTGAGATCATGTCTGGCGGAAGCACCGGGACCTACAACATAGACTCTGCACTCGAAGGGATGACCGAGCTTCAGGTCGGGTCATACGTCTTCATGGATGTAGATTATCGTCGCATCGGCGGGAAGAGCGGAGCCGTGTATACGGATTTCGCTCCTTCTCTGAGCGTGCTCTCAACGGTGATCAGCAAAAACCATCCGGATCGCGCGACGATTGACGCCGGGATCAAAGCCTTCGCTACCGACAGGAGCTTCGGTCCGGAGGTCAAAGGGGTAAGCGGCGTAGAGTATCAGTTCGGCGGAGATGAACACGGCATAGTGGTGCTCAAGGAGCCTGACCGTTCGGTGAAGCTTGGCGACCGTTTAGAGTTAATCGTCCCGCACTGCGATCCGAACGTTAATCTTTACGACCG
>JACCTF010000577.1 GCA_013812565.1 Pyrinomonadaceae bacterium
CCCGAGCTTGCCACGCTTGATGCCGATACGGTTATTCTAAAAGAGAGCCGTTAATCGCTCCCGCCATGTTGCATGCGGCGCTGTCGCGGTTCGCGCGGAACGGGAGAATTCTTGGAATGCCGATCACCGTAATCGAAAGCATCGCCGGACTCCGCGAGCACGTCGGCCGCGAGGTAGCCGTGAGCGAGTGGTTCGAAGTAAAACAGGAGCACATCGATGATTTCGCCGCGACGACCGGAGATCGCCAGTGGATTCACACCGACCCGGAGCGCGCCCGTCGCGAATCGCCGTTCGGCACCACGGTCGCACATGGCTTTCTGACGCTCTCGCTGCTGCCTGAACTAGCAAGACAGGCAATGAGGGTTGCTGGTGTGCGGATGAGCGTCAACTACGGTTTGAACCGCGTGCGTTTCGTCGCGCCGGTACCAGCGGGAGCATATATTCGCGGTCGATTCTCTTTATCAAAAGTGGAAGAGATCGAGGGCGGCGTGCAGGCCGAATGGAGCGTGACGGTTGAGCGCGAAGGTGGCACTAAGCCCTGCTGCGTCGCTGAATGGTTAGTACGGTATTACGAGTAGATCACAGTTCATACTCTCTCAACTTCACTGAGCGTTTTTGCGATCTACCACTACGGCATCTAGTGCTCAATCGCAATCGTCTTGATGTTTAGAGTTCACGCTTGGGCGTGCCGGTTCTCGCCGCCGAAGCAAGCTAAAGCTTGAACTCGGAACTTATCATCTTTACCGTCACTGACTACTAGCGCAGTGTGAACAAAACTCCTGATGAATGCAGAAGCGATATTCTCGGCATGCAACGCACTGGCCCTTGTCGGATGGCTGCTGCTGATCTTGCTTCCGCGGTGGACGTGGACCATGCGGCTTGTTCTTTCCGGCATCATACCTCTGCTGCTGGCTGCGGTTTATCTTGTCTTGATCATTCTTTACTTCGGGCGAGCCGAAGGCGGTTTCGGGTCGCTCGCAGAGGTGGCACAATTATTTCGGCAGCCCTTTCTTCTATTGGCCGGATGGATTCACTACCTGGCGTTTGATCTGTTCGTCGGTGGTTGGGAGACACGCGACGCACAGCGGCTCAAGGTTCCTCATCTCGTAGTAGTTCCATGTTTGGTGTTAACTTTTCTTCTCGGGCCAATCGGACTCATCGCTTACTACGTTGTGCGATTGAGGTGGCAAAAAAACTTGAACAACAGTGACTTGGACCAAGCAGGAGAGTGAAGGCAGAAAGCAGTAGGCAGAAGGCAGCATGAAAGCAGATGGATTGTTTTCTGCCTACTGCCTTCTGTATCCTTGCTTGTCACTCATCACCTTCAGGGCAGGTTGAGGCGGGTATGAACATCGGTGATTTCTGTCGCGAACTGTTTCGGCGAAACAAGATTCTGGCGAGTGTGGCGCTGGCGAATCTCATCTTGTTCTTCGTTCTGGCCTTCATCGCTCCTTTCGATTCGCATGTGATCCTCGGTGTGAACCGGTGGTTTAAGCCGATGAAGTTTGCTTTGTCCATCGCCATCTATACCGGCACGCTGGCTTGGCTGCTTGCTTATATAGCACACAGGACGTGGGCGATGAGGGTCATCAGTTGGGGGGTCGGTGTTAGCATGATCGTCGAGATCTTCTGCATCTTGCTTCAACCCGCGCGCGGCACGACTTCTCACTTCAACACGGCGACCGGTTTCGATGTAGCGGTGTTCAGTTTGATGGGCATAATGATTATTGTGAACACCTTGTTGGCTGCTTGCGCATTCATCCTTTTCTTTACAACGACCGCGCCGCTCCCCGCAGCTTACTTGTGGGGCATCCGGCTCGGACTCGGCATCTTCATCTTGGCCGGTATTGAAGGCACCTTTATGCTTTCACGCTCATCGCACAGCGTTGGACTCCATGACGGAGGGCCGGGGCTTCCGTTCGTTAATTGGAGTAGGGGCGGGGGCGATTTGCGCATCGCGCATTTTATGAGCCTGCACGCGCTACAGCTAATCCCGCTGGCCGGTTTTGTTTTGCACCGACACAGCCGGAAGCTACCTATAAGCGACCCGACCCGATGGACGTTTGTCTTTGCTTCCGTGTATGTATCATTAGCAACGTTGCTTTTCTTGCAAGCGATGATGGGCCGTCCTTTGATTCCGCAAGCAGCAGCGACAAACATCTCACAGATGATCAGCGTGCTATCCAAATGGCATGGGATCTGATCGCGTGATCGCTTCGTTTTGAAAAGGCAGACCACCTCCGATACGATGGCTAAAGCTGCATCGACCCAACCAGATTCTACTGCCAGCCTGCGCGAAGGCGGCGCACAGAAGCGGCGCGACACCCGGCCGGTACGCCCAAGCGAGCAGCTTGATTGGCCTAATCTCGCGGCTTATGTGCGGGAGCGTCTCGCCGCACAGAGCATCGCGGGTTTCGACGCGGCGGCAGAGATGACAGTTGAACAGTTTCCCGGAGGGCACTCCAATCTCACCTATCTTTTACGTTTCGGCACAAGCGAGTTTGTCATGCGCCGTCCACCGTTGGGCACGGTCGCGCCGCGGGCGCACGACATGGAGCGCGAGTGTCGCTTGCTTCAAGCAGTGCATCTGGTCTTCCCGCTTGCACCGCGCCCCTTTGTGTTGTGCGAAGACACAAGCGTTATCGGCTCAATCTTCTACGTCATGGAGCGCCGGAGCGGAATCGTGGTGCGTGATCGCGAGCCGCCGGAGATAATTGATAAACCCGCTGCGCGTCGTCGCATAAGCGCAAGCGTGGTTGATACGCTCGCCCGTCTGCACAACGTTGATGTTTATAAACACAACCTCGATTCGTTAGGCAAGCCGTCCGGATTTGTGGCGAGGCAAGTGCGCGGCTGGACCGAGCGATGGATCGGGTCAAAGACGAGCGAGGTGGATGAGATGAGTATGCTCGCCAGGTGGCTGACCGAGAGATTGCCGAGGGATCCGCCGCGTTTCACGCTCGTTCACGGGGATTTCAAACTCGACAATGTAATGCTCAACGAGGCGGATGTTGGGCGCGTCGTCGCGGTGCTTGACTGGGAGATGTGCGCCATTGGCGACCCGCTCGTTGATCTCGGCATACTGCTGTGCTACTGGGTGCACACAGCGCGCGCAACCGTGGGTGCCGGGGACGACACTTCGCTCGACGCGGTGACGAATCTTCCGGGTTGGTTCAACCATGATGAGATCATCGCGCGCTACGCTCAGCAAACAAAGGCTGACCTTGCCAGTATCTTGTTCTACGAAATCTTCGCCGTCTTCAAACTCGCCGTGGTGATTCAACAAATCTTCTACCGCTACCATCAGGGACAAACCGATGACCCGCGCTTCGCTTCGCTCGACGAGCGCGTGCAAGCATTGGCACGCGTCGGCGCGGCGCTTACCAAAAGGCGCTTCGCGAAGTGAAAAGGTAAAAGGCAAGAGTAAGAACTGAGTTCTAGGGCTATGCAGTCCTTACCGTAGCACGAGGCCCCGAGCCGGTGGATGGCGGCCCCGAAACCTCGCTTCCCGGCATTAATTCTTTACTAAATGCAGGAGGCTTCCAGTGTTATTCACGAGAAAAGCTTTGGTGGCTTCTAGGAAAACGTCGAGTTGGTCGTGATGCAACCAGTGCCCGGCACGCGGTACGTTGATGAACTGACAATTCTTGAGCAGTTGCGCGCGACCATCCTTCTCGGGGTCGCTGGCCCAGCTCTCTCCGCCGTGAAATAGAAGCCCGGGACATGTGATCCGATTCAGAATTTCCTCTGCCTGCCGAACGTCAAAGCCGTAGGGCGGCCATCCCCGCACAAAGGGATCAAACTTCCACACAAGCGAGCCGTCGGGGTTACGATTCATTCCGTAGCTCGTCAAGTGGCGTGCGAGCTTCTCTGACAGATGCGGATTGGCTTCGCGCATACGGGCGACCGCCGCTTCGATG
>JACCTF010000583.1 GCA_013812565.1 Pyrinomonadaceae bacterium
GATTCCTGACAATCAGGGAATCGGCACGATCCTCGACACTGCGCCAACACCCACACCAACGCCTACACCAACGCCAACGCCTACTCCGACGCCAGTGGCGGCCACTATGCAGTTCAGCGCGGCCACCTTTAGTGTTGCCGAAGATGCTGTTCGTGCCACCCTCACGATCACCCGCACCGGTGACACGGCTGCCGCCGCCAGCGTCCTCTTCTCGACCGTAGATTCATCACAGTTCACCGGCTGCGACGTCGTGAACGGTGCGGCACTATCTCGCTGCGACTATGTTGCGACGCTTGATGTAGTCCGCTTCGCTGCCGGTGAAACCACTCGCACCGTGCAGGTCTCCATCATTGATGATACTTATGTAGAAGGCGCCGAGACGCTGGGCATTACGCTCTCGAACGCCGTGGGGGCAAGCCTCGGAACACAGAGCAGTGCGACGCTCACCATCACCGATAACGATGCGGCCAGCGCGTCCAATCCGATCTTCGGTAATTCATTCTTTGTGCGGCAGCATTATCTTGACTTCCTTAACCGTGAGCCGGAGCAAATCGGCTTCGATGCCTGGGTCGGTGTGCTTAACGGCTGCACCACGAATGCCGCAACATGCGACCGGATCGAAGTCTCGGCCTCGTTCTTCCGCTCCACAGAGTTTCAGGCCAAAGGATATTTCTTCTATCGCTTCTATACCGTGTCATTCGGGTCGCGGCCAACGGTGACGCGGCCAACCTACGCTGAGTTTGACCGCGATATGAAGCTGTTCAGCGCACGCACCGACGCCGAAGTAGAACCGAGACGGCAAGAGTTCATCGCCGACTTCATCGCTCGTCCGGAATGGGTGGCGAGGTACGGTGCCCTCTCAAACGCGAGCTATGTAGACACATTGCTGCAGACGGCGGGTGTGCAGCTTGCGAGCCGCAATCAACTGGTGACAGACTTGGACACCGGAGCACGAACGCGCAGCCAGGTGCTGCGTGCAATCGTCGAAAGCCCGGAGGTCAGTGCCCGCGAGTACAACCGCGCGTTGGTGGCACTGCAGTATTTCGGGTATCTCCGGCGTGATCCAGAGCCTGGTGGCTACGAGGCTTGGTTGGGGGTAATTGCCGCTGATCCGGCTAACTACCGGCGGATGGTCGATGGGTTTGTCAACTCAGTTGAGTACCGTAAACGCTTCGGACAACCATAACGCTTCGCTGTACGCAACGTTAGCATTCCTATTTGCGGCAGTTTGCACATCATCAGCCGGCGGATGATCAACTCCAGACATCCGCCGGCTGATTTTCTTTATCAATAATGAGAATCACAGAGGGAATTCTGTTCAACCATCTGTGAGTCGAACCTCACACAAGTTGATGGATGAACGTGAGCGGCGAGTTATATCTGACAGGTGTTTTCGCAACACTACTGACGAAGGTGCGCAGGCGTGCGCTCTCGGTAGTCAGAAAGTTTGCGCCCGTTTAGCTCGGCTTGTTTTCAGGAAGCGTTCCGGGAACGCCGACGTAGCGCTCGGTGAAGCCGTCACTGGTAACGGACACAAGGCGATAACCATAAGCGCTGCCGTCAAAGTTTTTGCATGGCGAGGGCGTCGTTAGCATCTCGATGCCGCGGTAGTTGCCCGACAAGTTGCGGTGCCAATGACCCGACAGCACCGCGGTGACCCGCCGCTGCTCGAAGAGCGGAAGCAATCTGGTGCGCCACACGAGCGGCGTGTTGAAATATTGATCTGTTTCGCCGGCGGCGGTTAAGTAGAGTGGATGGTGCTGCATGACAAAGACGTACGCGTAACGATTACGGTTGTGCAACTGAGCGTCGAGCCACTTGAACTGCTCGTCGGCATACGCTCCTCCACCGAGCCACAACTGGCTGTTGTAGCCGATGAAGAGAGAGTCGCCGTGCTCAATCGTGAAGCGATCCGAGCCGCGCGTTTTACGGTATCTAGCGACCGCCGCTTGATCAACCATTCGCTGTTTGTCCGGGATGTCGTGATTGCCGGGGATCGTATGCACGGGCATCGCGAACGATTTATTGACTTCATCGAACAAGCTGAGTTGTGCGGAATCTTCGGGAGTTTGGATCAAGTCGCCGGCAATTAACGCGAAGTCGGGTCGCACGTCCTGTGTAAGGTTATTGACGGCTTTGACAACTTGGGCGAAGTTGTGGCGGTCGCGCGCATTTTCGACCATCCCGATCTGCGGGTCGGCGATCACGGCAAAGACAAATGGTTTGAAGTCACCTAACCTCTGCCCCTTGGTTGTCGGGCGGCTGTTGGCGTTCGTTTGCGCAACCGCACTGTCGGTCTTGGCGAGCGCGGCACCAAGCGCCCCACTCGCAAGCATCATCTGAAATTCGCGTCTGGTTAAGTTTTTCATTTCTATCTCTTAAATTAGAAATACATATTCGACTCGCATGAGCCGGTGCGAGGGCCGGCCGGTTCGCAACTGCCACGCCGTTACCTGTCTTCGGCCGCTCCCCTCTCATCGTCTTCAAGGTCAACCGCAAGCGGGGCAAACACTCCTTGCTTCGCTCCCGGATACGGGGTCTTCCAGCCTTTCACTTGATGCCACAGAATACGGTTTAACCTCTCCGTCGGCACCGCGTCCGGCACGTCGAAGCGCATCCTCAGCGAGTCTAATGCTGCCCGCCTGGCTTGTCCGCGCAGAGCGTTGAGCTGCGGGTTCGTCTCGAAGAGTGATTGTTTCGGCTGCTGTGCCGCGTAAGGCATGAAGTCCGGTGCGTTGGTAAAGCTGCCCCTCATGTCATTGGCGATCAAGTCAAACAGGGACATGGTCGGTAGACCGAGGATCAACTCGATGGTCTTCAAGATGCTCGGCTGCGAGTAGAAAGTGGAATCTACGTGGCCGCGCCGGGTGTAAGGACTGACAGCCAGCGCGACGGTGCGATGCCCGTCCACATGATCGACGCCGTTCTGCGCGTCGTCTTCCACGACGAAGATCGCCATCTTTCTCCAGAAAGGCGTCTTCGACAGCGATTCGACGATCTGCCCGAGCGCCAGGTCGTTGTCCGCGACCATCGCCTTCGCGGTGTTGAAGTCGGGGGTTGCACCCCTCGTGTGATCGGATGGGAGTTGCAAGACTACGAGGTTCGGCATCCTTCCTTCGCCTTCCCATCGCTTGAGGTCAGCGAGGAAAATCTGCGCTCGGACCACGTCAGGGATCGCTTGCGTGTATGACGGGTAGTTGGCGGCGAGAATCTTGTTCAGGGGTTTCAAAGGAGCCGTAATGTTCCAGTCGCGCGTAAAATCGTCGCCGGACTTCCAGCGCTCCAGCAATTTTGCTCTTTGCTGTGGATCGTTCTCGCGCAGGCGTCCGGCATACTCGCCGTAGACGCGAACCGTGCGCTTCATCCGCAGGGCCGCATCCCAGATGAAGCCGCTGTCCGCGTAGGCTATCGGGTCGGAGCCGTCAAACGGATAGCTCCGGCCGAGGTAGCCGGGCCAGAGGCAGTAGGCGGTCTCGTTGGCTTGCGTCGCCCACTGATGGCCGTCGCCGCTGTTGCCGCCGGTCGCATAGAAGTTGTCAAGCAACACGAACTGGTCGGCCAGGCGGTGATGGTTCGGCGTGACGTCCTCGCCGAACATCACGAGCGAAGGATCGCCGTTACCTTTTGTCATGTCACCCAATAGTTGGTCGTAGGTGCGGTTCTCCTTGATGATGTAGACAACATGCTCGATCAGCGAGGGCTCGCCTGCGCGGCGCGGGATCGCCATCGGGGCCACGTCACGCGCGGCCTGTGGCTGTAACTGTGGCTGGGCCGGGCCGATGGTCAGGTGATTGTTCTCGGCGACGGCTGTGGTGTAGCCGTCGAGCTGGGCTTCATCGGGAACAGGTACGACGCTGATCGAGCCGCGATAAGCGTGGACAAAGCGTTTCGCCGGATCATCACGCCAGCCTGATCCGGCTCCCAATAGCGTGCTGACCGCAAGCTGTTTTCCATCCGCACTTATCGACAAAGCATTCGGATACCAGGCGGTCGGCACCAGACCCTGTACCTTCCGGCTTCCGGTGTCGATGACGGCAACCGCGTTAATCCCGCCGCATGCGACGTAGAGTGTCGATCCGTCAGCGGAGACGGCAAGCGCGGTCGGCGCGATTCCAGCCACTCGCTGCTGGAAAGGCTGGATCGTGATCGTCTCGATTACGTTGTTGCGTGTCGTGTCGATGATCGACACGGAATCCTTGTTGCCGTTCGCGACATAGAGACGGTTATGTTGTTCGTCCCAGACGATTGCCGTCGGATGCAGTTCGACCGGGATGGTATGCGTGGCTTGTCGGGAGATCAGATCAATGCGCGTCACTGTGCCGGTTGACGCGATGCCGCGCTCATCTACAACTACCTGATCGGCCTTCGGATCAAACCCGGTCGGCAGAGTGGAGTCGTTTGGTTGAGGAACGCGCCCGCCCCAGTTGGTGACGTAGGCGACTGTGCCCGTGCTGTCAATACTCGCGCCGAACGGAGCGATGCCGGTCGCAACTTTGCCGAGCAGTTGGTTGTTGTTGAGGTCAACGATTGCCAATCGGTTATCGTAGATCAACGGCACGACGGCAAGACGCTGCCCTTGAGAGTTAGGCTTAGATGCGATAGCCAACGCGCCCGTGATGTGACTGCCCATGTTATCTGCCAAGATTCTCGACGTTCCTTTTTCGATTGCCATCAAGCGCGTGCGGTTCTTGGCTTCTGCGCCGGCTGGTCCCTGGAGCGTCGCGCCGATCAAAACACGGTCAGCCGCTCGGTCGTACTGGATGCCCTGCAAGCCGGGGCGGTTACCAATCGGGATTCGTTCCAAGACTTTATTCGCCGCCCAGTCAAAGCGAAAAATTTGCGCTTGATTATTTCCTTGTTGAGCATTGAGCACCCACACCTCGGAAGACGAAGCGCCAAAGGTCAGACCATAAACACGCCCGTGGAAAACCGCTTGGACGCCAGCCGGAGTGATCGTCTGCCGCGTCGTGACAACACCGGGATCGGTCACCGCCCGCACGGGTTTTTCCGCCGTTTGGGCCATCACCGATACAACGCACGACAAAAACCACAATGGCAAAGAGATGCGACGGGCCAGTGAATTTAGATTAAGCATCTTGGTTGTGTACTCGTTCAGAACTGTAGTTTCACAGCGGCTTGCATCGTGCGCGGGCCGCCAATCGTTCGCGTAATTCGTCCGGCATCGCCAAATCCATTTGCCGCAAAAGTGGAACCCGGGTTAGCGAATACCGGCGTGTTGAAGGCGTTGAAAAGTTCCCAGCGAAACTCCATCCGAAGTTGCTCCCTGAGCTTAGTTGTTTTACTCAAACTGAAGTCGAACTGCGTTTGCCGTGGGCCGCGCAGGATGTTGCGCCCGGAAGTTCCCCAGTGATCGAGCGAGTCTTGAAAAGCCATGACATCATAGTATCTGTCCAAGCGATCCTGAATGCGTCCCGACAACTGAGCGGCTTCGGTGGTCATACCTGGAGCCACATCCAATCGCACACGACTCGGTTGCGCGAAGAAGGCGTTGCGCGTGCCCGCGCCGAGCGCCGAGAACGGTGTACCCGATTGCATCGTGACGAGGCCACTTAACCGCCACCCGCCGGTGATCTGCCGCCCCACCCGATTACCGCCCCAGAGCGTCGGCATATTCATCACATAAGCGGCGGTCAGCCGGTGCGGGCGGTCGAAATCCGATAGACCACGATTGTTCGCTAGGTCGCTCGCGTCGTGCTCGGCGAGTGAAGCGTCTGAAGACATGTTATCGATTGATTTGCTGAACGTGTATGCGACGTTCCAGTTTACACTACTGCGGAAACGTCCGCGCATCTGCAACTGCATCGCGTGGTAATTGGAATGCGCCCAGTTGCTCAACTGCTGGAAGCCGCCGTTGCGGCTCAACCCTAAGAACTCCGGCGCAACAAAGAAGTCCGGGTTGACGAGCGCCCCGGTGCGATTATAGATGGCGGTAAAGCCGTTGACAGGCGTGACTCTCGGATCAAGGGGTCGCGAGAGGTTGACGCGCCCGAGCAGCCCGACGCCGCGCGAACCGACGTAGCGAGCGTCGAGGATCATGTTCTTGATGAACTCATACTGCGTGTTAAGCGACCACTGTTGCGTGTAGGGCGTGCGGATAAGCGGATCGATGAAGAAGTTGTTCTTCGCGCCGAACGGTGATTGCAACGGGAACGTCGTGCCGTCGGCGCGCCTCCAACTCGGCGTGCCGACGGCGTTGCGC
>JACCTF010000640.1 GCA_013812565.1 Pyrinomonadaceae bacterium
AGTGTGAACAAGGCAGCGCCCGCCTGAGCAGTTGTCCGTAGGAGTTGAGCGAGATCAGCGGAGGCTGGATCAAGGGCTACTTGAAATCTGGCCTGCATCAGGGTGTATGAGATCACAGCACTCAGATTATCCGGTGTTGCCTTGGCACTTTCGAGCTTGAGGAGTCGGACTTCTTGAAAGGTTGTGAGATTGCTTTCCGCTCTCTGGCGGTCAAATGTGTGGATGGAGATGTGCACCATAAATCTCTCGATGTAAATGCAATTGTTATTCTACTAACGTCGTCTGAATACAACTGTCTGGTTGGCTCATTTGAAGTGATGCCGCGCTCAGATATTGTTCTGTCGTCCACTTCGATGCTAACCAGGAGCTTAGCTCAAGTGACATTGTGGAAAGGGCATAGCATATATCCCCGTTTCTTACGCAATGTCAATGAAGGAGTTAAAATTAGTTTCGTGCGGCTGCGGACAACGCCCAAGATGAAGTTATAAATTCGCACAGGTTTCAAATAACAGCAGCGTATCGGCCACGTGCTCTTGCCGACAGGGCCGCTTATGACCGTCCTTGAAACTCGAAATGCCTGTAACCTTTGAGGGCCAGGCTTTTGAAGATTAGCAGCCGCAAGTTTTCTTGTTCGAAGTGTCAATCAGATAACTGAATGGAGCCATACCTGCTCATCGCTCGTTTATCAACCGTTTGTCTATAGCGCATGGCTCAGTATGCATATAAGCAAATTCTTGCGCTCGGCAATCTCAATTTCGACGTTACGTCGCTCCGCTTGTTAAGGTCTGCGTTGATGTGTTAACAATAGACTTTCCTTACCGTTCAAAAAAAAATTACAGGAGGAATGTTGCTCCCAATGCAACAGACAGATATGCGACATGGCAAAAAGTGGTTATAAGGGTATTAGTCGCATTGAACAATCACGGAAACACGCAGCCGGTTGGTATGTACGTGTGAGATTAGGTTCAACTACACTTTCCAAATTTGTTAGAGACGATGCGCATGGTGGACGAGCAGCAGCTTTACAAATGGCAGTTGAGACTCGCAACCAATTAGAGATTAAATTAGGCAAACCGCGCACGGATAACATCATCGTCGTGGATAGTCCACGAAACAAGACCGGTGTCATCGGCATCCAGCGAAAGTGGAAGGCTACGCATCGTCATGGCAAGAAGTATATGCATGACGTGTTTGAAGTGACGTGGAACGCCGGGCGGGAGATGATGGGCAAGACTTCGGTGTCAATCAACAAGTATGGCGAACTGGGAGCCTTCCGGCGCGCGTGTGCCATCCGCCGACAGAAAGAGAAGAAGATGTATGGCGAGACGGTAGCAACGAAGTGGGCGGCGAGTCTCAGCAAAGTCTGTGCAGCGTAAATACTTTCGTCGGACTTCCTGATTAATCCCATAAAGGCGTCGACGCTCAATGAAGTGGAAACGCTGGTTATCACGCTTTAAGCCGCCAGTGCGCTGACAATCATGAAGCTTCCTTCACACGCAGCGCGATGTCCTCTTGATGCAGGGGCGCGGCCAAGCGGCGCTCGCCGCCCGCGTGACGGAAACTCTCTGTCTTCTCGACAGAGCCGTTTTTAGTGTTCACCCATTCCGCTCGATACGTGCCCGGTGGGAGTTCCATCAAAAGAATTGTTTCGGCGGCCTGTGGGGCGGGGGCGAAAGGCGATTGACCGGCCCAATCGAAGTTCACCTCAGGGTCAGTGCGTGTGAACATAAGCTCGCCGAAATTACGATTGCTGAAGTAATCGCCCCGCAAGCCCTGAGCGCCGCCCCCGAATGGTGAAAGCTGATTGGAGGGAATCGCTTCCAAAGCTTGTGTAGGACTGGCCCACCAAAGTTTCATCGTTGCCGCGCCGCCCGTGTAGAAATACTCAATCTTCAACTGATACCTCCGGTCGGCCTTGAGGGTGACTTTGCCGGTGTCTTCCTTAACGGAATGTTCCGTCCAGTTGTCGATGATGAGCTGCTCATCGACCCACAGCCGAACGCCGTCATTGGAGAACGTGTGAAAAGTATATTCTTCCGAGAACTTCGGTTCGATGCTTCCCGTCCAGCGTACTGAGAACTCTCCCGGTGAAGGCATCGTGCGAAGGTAAACCGCATAAGCTTTCCCTGGCTGGGCCAGCGCCCGCGCGGACATACCTGAAGGGACGCCTTTGATCATCAACCTATCCGGCTTCATCTGAATAAAGTCGAAGCCGTAAATGAAATCACTGAGGACTCGCAGTTGTTTGCGGAGCGTGGGATTTCCGCCGCCGGGCTGAGTGGATGGG
>JACCTF010000662.1 GCA_013812565.1 Pyrinomonadaceae bacterium
ACGTGGTCCAGGATAGTTAGCTTTTCGGCGATTGTATATTTCTTCCAGGTCGGATTCTGATACCAGACGATAGAGCTTTTGTCGGCCAGCAGAATGTCGGGCTTTTTGTCACCATCAACGTCTCCGATTGTTAGGCCATAACCGATTTCAACTTTGGCGTCGATCTCCACCGCGCGGAAGACGGGCACATCTTGTCCGAAAGCCTGCGACGGCGATCCCCAGATGACAATAAAAAGAAGAAGGAGTTTTCTTATCATCGCTTAATCCTGGTGCGGAGTGCGAAGTGTGGAGTTACTAACGCTCGACCCGGGTCTTTCTTTAACTTCGTACCTCGTACTTCGTATTCTAAACTATTACGAAAGGTTTCATTGCCGACTCGCTCAATTTGGTCTCTGCTAATATCGGTTGTCAAGTTGATTGGGAACTGCTTTATTTCGGTATAACGCTACATAGAGTTGCCGGCATCTTTGATTACTTATCCTTGAATCCTTTACCCAACACGCGGTAGCATCTCGCCATGCATAACCAAACATATTTTAGCGGTCACGCGCGGCGCTTGACCATCACACTCACAATCGCTTTCGCCGCACTTAACATCTGCACACAGACGCTTCAAGCCGCTGCGTGGAGCAACATCGAGCCGTTCAAATCAAAACGCGCTGATGTCGAGCGTGCGCTTGGACAGCCCATTGCTGATCAGATGGGTGGAGATGGAACTCTCCAGTTCAAAACGGCGAGCGGCACCGTTAAAGTCGTGTTCGTTACCGCCAAATTCATTGAATCGAAGAAGCTACAGCCGGAACTTGAAGGCACGGTATTGCAGATTCAGGTGCATCACAATAACTCCCAAGATTCACCCGAATCCCTCGGCCTTGCAACCAACTCTGAGTTCAAACGGGAAGAAAATAGTAAAGGCGCGGCGCTTCTGCGCAACATGAAGGACGGCATCATTCATACCTTTAACGGCGGCAAGTTGAAGACAACTTACTACACGCCCTCCGCCGAGCAATGGACGCGAGCACAAAGAAGAGGATGAAGGCGGAAGGCAGAAGGATGAATAAGCAGAGATTTTACTTCATCCTTCCGCCTTCATCCTTTCGTGAGTATGCTCTATCGTAACCATCTTGTTGAAGCGCTCCAAGACCGACGCGAAGAATTTGTAAGTTTCGAGCGCGCGTGGCTTGGTGATGTGCGCGATTATGTGCGGCGGCTGCAAGCGCTGGGCGGTCGCTCTGCGGAGGAAGTCCATTTGGTTGTTGGCGCGACGAAAGCACCCGGAGCTTTGCCATCGGCGGAATTGGACGAGCGCGGTGCCGTTCGGGTGACGTTTGAAGAGTGCTGGCGTTCGCATGAAGATGCGCGGCGGTGGGCGATTGATGTGCTGCGAGATCGCACGACGTTTGCCGCCGACGGCAGCCAAATACTACCTGGTCGGGAAATTTCGCTGCCGGTTGCCGCCGTGCAAGTGGCATCTTTCGAAAATCCGCATGTGCTCGATGGCAACTATCGAAAAGAGGTGCGCTTCCTCGTCGTGCCGCCCACCGAGTTGCTGGAGGCGGACGGCGTTCGCGGTGCAGAAACCGTTGTTAGCTTACGTCGTTTCGAGATGGAAGTAGAAGCAACCAGCCTGTTTCTACAACGAAAGAAGGGTTGGCGTGCCCGCGGCGAGCGCATGCCCGTCGCTTTCTTCGATGGCACGCTGCTCATCTCATACGCGCGTCCGCGCACGCCGATGCAGGATAAATACATCAGCAGAATCATTGAGCTTGTAAAACTTTCACGCGACATGGCGGTTCCCATCGTCGGCTTTATCGATCAAAGCTATGCACGCGATTTGATTAACCTGCTTGATGCCATTGATAAACGCGAGCGACAATCTGCATTGTACGATGCGCAACTCTTGCACGCTGCGGTTGACGGCCAGCCGTCGGTGCTTGCCGCATGGGGTGAGCGCACAATCTTTTGTTACTGCGTGCGCGAAGGCTTGGGAAGCGACTTCTTGGAAGCCAACGGCAAGCCGCTCGTTGGATTCACCTACTTGCAAACGACCGGCGATGGCCCTCCGGCCAGGCTCGATGTTCCGGCGTGGATTGACGAACAAGAATTGCTTGATGAGGTAACTGATGTGGTGCGTGCCGAGTGCGTCGTTGGCAACGGCTACCCTTACGCACTGGAGACGGCAGACGCCGCGGCAGTGATTACGGCGCGTGACCGGATGCAATTTCTGCGTGCGATGCAAGAGTTTGCGGAAAACGAAAACATTGCATTCTGTGTTTCGCGCAAAGCCGCAAGTAAAAATCACCGCCGCTAAAAAAGCAGCAGAGCGCATGAACGCAAACGATCAAGATGAAATCACCATAATAAGGCGGCAGCGTTTAGATTCGCGCCCGCGCGCGTGTCCGGC
>JACCTF010000672.1 GCA_013812565.1 Pyrinomonadaceae bacterium
TTACAGTACATGGAGGCCGCCGTTCCCGTTAAAACCCCTGCCGAGATCGACGCCGAGCCCGACGCCCACTCCTAAACCGACGCCGGCGCCGACGCCCAAACCGACAGCGGTGCCTAAACCGACAACTACGCCCCAGAATAGAGGTTGGTCCTTGCCAGATGTAAAGCCGGGAGGGTGATCGCGGCAGCTCGTTCGGCGCGCCTGATCGGTGCTTGCTGATGTAGAATTTTCACGATAAGGAGCAGGCGCCCCCTGTTAATCGAAAGCACAGCTTCGGCGCCGAAACTTTTATGAACAGAAGACAGTGTGGATTGGTGGTAACGCTAACGTTGATGGGGAGCTTTGCGGGCGGAGCGATGTCGGAAAGGATTAGCGCTACCCGGACAGTTCAAGCTCAGAAACCTGTTGCCAGAGACAATGTAATAACCGTCCCCGCCGGCGGAATCTATTTCAAGACGCCCGAGGGAAAAGTGGTGGCCAGAATATTCGCCGATGACGACGGCGGGAATCTACAAATTTTCAACAAGGCGGGAGAATCTGTAGCATGGATGGGCGCGGCTAAGGACGGCGGGTACCTCAGCGCCGCCAACAATAAAGGGAAGAGAGTCGCGGGGCTTTCGGCGGTCGCCGACGGCGGCAGCCTCGGCGTTGCCAACAACGAAGCAAAGTCTATGGCGGTGATGTACGCCAGCCCGGGCGGCGGACACTTCGGCGTCAGCAACGTTGAGGGGAAGACTGGAATGGAAATCTTGGCTGACAAGAACGGCGGAAGCTTGAGCATCTACAACAGGGATGCGGAGCTTATCTGGGATGCGCCGTAACCAGCCGAGCAGAGTGCTTTAACTTGCGGAGCTTTAAATGATTTTACGGTTTTGTGTTGTAGTGATAGCTCTGTACTGCTTGTCCGCAGTGCCCGGGGTGAGGTGGGTTGCGGCCGCTCGTAGCGATGACCCACAAGCATTGCTTGCCGAAGCACGCGCCCAAACGAACGCAGGGCAGACGGTAAAAGCTATCGAGTTATACCGCCGCATAATCTTGCTACTGCCGGCAGACACCATAGTTCGCACAGAGCTTGCGCGCTTGCTGGCGCGGAGTCATGAGACACGCGTTGAAGCCGAGGAGGTGTATCGAGGTACTGTTGCAATCGTGCCACGCGACGCCGAATTGGCGGTCGAACGCGCCGCGAATCTCGCTGCCTGCGGCAATAACGTAAACGCGGCCCTAGAATACCTTCGCGCCTTCGAGATGGCTTCTGACAACGAGGCTGCGATTCGAGGTTTTACACAACAAATTTTGCGCTTGGGTGCAGTCTCAGTTCAAATTAAACAGAGTTCAGAGAAGTTGGCTAGTCGGCCGCACAATGTCGCGTTGCGTCTCGTGCTGGCAGAACTGCTACGCAGCGAAGCACGCTACAACGATGCCTTGGATCACTACTGGCTGGCCCAGCGCGCCGCCCCGGATAGCCGTTTGGCACTGCGCGGTGCGGCCGAAGCATGGCTGGCGCTGGGATACTATGGACGCGCTGAAGATCTGTTTGCGCAAGCCGCGGAGCGCGGAAGCCGTGGGCAGGCGCTGGCAGACCAAGCCCGCGTGTTCCTTGCAACCGAACGCCCGGAGGCTGCTCTGGAATTGCTTGGCGCGAACCTCACGGATGTTGAGAAGGAGCCTTCCGGGCTGATCGCACTCGCCGACAGCTATCGGCTGCTGGGCCAAACAACCCAGGAGCGTGCGACTTTGGAAGTATTACTTGCTCTTCACCCGCGCGCAGAGGTTGCGGCGCTCGAACGACTCGCCCGCATCTTTATCGAGCGTGAAGACAAGGAAGTCGCGCAGAATGCTTGCCGGCGCCTTCTGCTGCTCGACGCGCGCAACGCCGTCGGAACGTTAGGTCTAAACTTGCTTGGCCTCACGCCTCCAGTGCCGCAAGAAACGGCGCAACTAGAAACGAACGCGGAAAACATAACTGCGGCGCGCCTTGACGGGCGTGATCAAGAAGCGGGCGAAGCGGCACTTTTCTTAAACCAACCGGCGTTGGCGATACGGAACCTGCGTAGCGCGCTTGCCAGCCGCGCCGATTCGCCGCGGCTGCTGCTTGAGCTTGGCAAGGTGCTGCTGCAGACGAAGGATGCGGACGGTGCGGCCGCATCCTTCGCGCCCCTTGCTATTACTTTAGGGCCGCGTCCGGATGCGCTCTTTGGATTAGCCCAAGTCGAAACGCTGCGCCGTAACCCGCCGCGAGCACTCGCTAATTACGAAGCCGTGCTTCGTCTCGATCCAACCAATATCCGCGGTCTGTGGGGGCAGGCCGAGGCGCTTCAGCGTACGGGAGACATCGAGCGTGCCGCTCTGATCTTCTCCGATCTATCCCGGCGCGCTCCCGAAAGCGGCGTAATCAACAATCGCTTGCGTGAGACGCTCGCGGCGCTCGGTCGGTCGTATCGTTTGATGAAACCGGAAGCTGCACCGCAGCAGCGGGCCAACAATCTAGCTGGCGAACACATCAGACAGCCCGCCGTGGTTAAACCCATGTTAGTTGATCCTTTGCTTGAAGCTGGCGATGTGATACGCGTGAGGCTTGGCAGGCGCTCGAATTCCAGTACGGAAGTTCGTCTCAACGAAGATGGGATGATGCGTCCTTCCTTCCTTACAGAACCGATCAGGGCACGCTGCCTGACCACACGTGAGTTAAGCCGCGAGATCAGCAAACGCCGTGGTGCACGTTCCGGCTCTGACGTGGAAGTTGCGGTCGCAGACTTCCAGCGCTTACCGCTCATTGTTACCGGGGCGGTTCGTCTGCCCGGCAGCTTTAATGTGCGCACAACTTTGAATCTACGCGAAGGGTTGATGCTTGCCAGCGGCCCCGATCCGCAAGCAGGGCGTAGCGTCCATGTGATACGCGGCGCTAACAGATGCGGGGGACAAGCTTCTGACCAAGCTACGAAAGAGGTTGAAACTTATGGGCGAGTGGCTGCCGAAGAAGGTCGCGTAAACCTTGTGCAACCCTTGGGAGCAGGCGACATTGTGATCGTCCCTGCAACCGATACGGCCTTCGTGACCGGCGCGATTG
>JACCTF010000682.1 GCA_013812565.1 Pyrinomonadaceae bacterium
CGAAGAAGTCTATAATCAGAAGCGATTGCACTCGGCGTTAGGCTACTTACCGCCAGCCGAGTTTGAGCAGACGCTTTACCACTCAACCCTAGCTTAACTACTTGTCTCAAGATAGGGCTTCACTCCATTACCATAGCACCAACCTCGCGGTTGGAGGTTGTTGTTAGGGGCTACTTGGGCGACCGCACTCGCTCAGGTGGTCCCGTCTATGCGCTTGACCGTCAGTGAAAGGATTTGGTTGTATGCTAACTGTGGCAAGCGAGTCAATGCCATTTTCTACACTGATGTTTGGGAAGCATACAAAGAAGTGATTCCTGCCGCTCGGCATCGGATCTGTGCAAAAAGCACCGGGCACACCAACACTATTGAGCGTTTCAACTGCACTCTGCGCCAGCGGGTCTCACGTCTGGTGCGTGATGCACTCTCTTTTTCCAAGAAGCTGAGTAACCGCATCGGTGCAATCAAGTACTTCATCTGCCACTATAATCAAGAGGTGATTCGCTATGCTTGATCAGCATTACTTTTTGACCTCTACTATAAGGGGTAACCACGCCTGCTGGCCGCGGATGTGCCCACGTGTGATCTGCGTCCCGCCCACCTCACTCATCCCGATCCTGAGGATTATCTGGGATCGATGTTGAGCAGTCGGGCGGTGGTTTCAACTAGCGTGCGTATGTCTTCAGGCTTTCTCAAGAATGCGTCCACGCCGGCGTGGCTGGCCTCTGCCTCAACGTCGCCGGCTGTGAGCATGATGATAGGAGCCAGCCGCCGATGGGGGAGCCGCCGCGCGTAACGCACGAGGTCTATTCCGTTCGTTCCGGGTAAGTCGTTGTCGAAGATGAGAAGGTCGTAATGAGCGTTGCTCTCGAGCTTCTTCAGGGCGTCAGTCCCGTCCCCGGAAAGTTTGACCCTGCACCCTTCCAGCTCCAGCGTTTCTTTCACCGTGCCGGCCACTATCCTGTCATCCTCAACGTACAAGATTGTAATTAGCTGTAGGTCCTTAGCCGCTTTAGACTGACCGATGCCGCGTAAGATGCTCCGTCGCCTCTTCCCGGGCGGCGTCCGCAAAGACGCGAGTTTCTTATGTTTACCTCTGAGCAGGGAAGCGAGCAAGGCGTGATGCTTAAAACCTAGCAGGCGCGCGGCGCGGCTGACGCTTCCTTGTGCATCCCTCAATGCCCGCTCGATATACCTTGCTTCAAATGCATGTACCTTTTTGGGGAGAGAGAAATTAGCCCAAAAGTCTGTGATGCTACGGCTTTGTTTGCTCGCCGGAGTGACCGCGCGGTGGGCGGCCACGAGGCGGCCCGCGCACGCGCGCAGACGCGCTACTATCTCGGCGTCCTGCGTGTCTTTCAGTAAGTTGTCCGCTCGGTCATAAGCCTCCAACAGTTCCGCCACGGTGAGGCGGTCGGCGTGTTCCTCGATTAACGCGAGGAGGGCACGCCCGGCGCCGTCGACGGCCCCAGCCTGCTGCGCAAGGTCGGCGGCGGATCGCAGCTTATTCTGTGATTCGGAAACGTCACCCAGCCGCGCAAGCACGCGACCTTGCGTAGTGAGTGCTTCGGCCAATAAACCTTGCTCACCGCCTCTGGAAAGCGTCTGTACCGCGCTACTAATCACCTTAGCTGCTTCGCGCGCCCTGCCCTCTGCCAATAGAACGCGGGCGCGCGTTTCGTCCACTTGCGCCACATTACCGACGTTCTTCGGACCGACGAAAAGGCGGCGCGCACGTTCGAGGTGCCGGTGCGCTTCGTCGTACCTGCCGATGGTATAGAGTAGAAATCCTAAATTGTTTTCCGCGCGGGCGCGGTAGCTGGTGTGTCCCGCCTCTTCAAAGTGAAAGGTTGCAGCTGTGTATTCGAGGATCGAACGGTCTACATAATCCGGGCGGCGCTCGTCCTTGCCTAAGAACATGAGCACGCAACCGAGTTGGTTATGAAAGCTTCCTTTGAGGGCGTGATTCTCGCTGACCTCTACGACGGGTGCATTGTCAGTTAGGATGCGGAGGGCGTTGTTGAGTCTGCCGCTCGAGAACTCGACCATCGTAAGTCGGATGGAGATTCTTGCTCTGAGTTCCGGGTCTTGGTCGCGCAGCTCCTCTAAAGCGCCAACGTAAACCACCCTTGCTTCGTCGAACGCCCCTTCACGCCAGTAGCACAAGGCGAGGTCGCTTTGCGCGGCGGCTGCTCTCGTAGTCTCTCCTAGAGCTTGAAAGCGGGTGACGCTTCCGCTAATAAGGTCCTTTGCCGCCTCTTGCACCCCTTCAACCTGCTGATTAGTGCCGAAGCAGCTTGACAGCGTACCGACACGCAAAAGTACCTCTGCCACCGTGCGCTCGCTCAATCCTTCAAGGTCTGGCTGCTGTCCTACGCCGCGCCACACCCCAGCGAGCGCGTCACGCGCGGCCTCGTACTGTCCCCTGTGCTCAAAGTCTGCCGCCACTCGGCACCGGAGTCGCACCCGCTCGTCATGACTCAATGCAGGGTCATTCAGTTGCTCCAATAATGTTTCAGCTAACATCATGTATAAACTACCTTTAGTTGTGCTTGCTCGATTTTTGCAAACACAGCAAAGCCGCGGCTTATCAAGCGGATAGGACGCAAACAAAATAGAGCCTCCTGGCTCTACCTAACTACCTCAGAAAGAGAATAACTAGATGAAAAACTACTGTTCAAAAACTCTCACCGCTTTGGTGTTATCGCTGATACTTACCACTTCCACGTTTGGTGGTGTGATGCAAACGGATAGAACTAAAACGCCGCCTGCTATAAACGGCGTAATGCAAACGGATGCGACAGTCAGCGGGACACAGATTGACGAAGCTGGCGAGAATACCCCCGGCATTCAATCTGCCATGGATGTAGTGCTAGAACTGCTGCACCACGTCTTGACGCTGTTCTAGTCAGGTGACCCTCTCAAACTCTTTGTACTGCTGCCTAAGGAAGATATGGCAGCACTCTATACGTGTGCCCATACATAATATGAAGGTGGCGCATAATTCTAAGTGCCAATTTCTTAGGAACTTAGCCGTTTTCTATGAGCTGTTGTGATTCCTTGTGCGAAAGTTCTGTAGGGAAGAATCGACAAACATCGAAATTGCTCGGAAAT
>JACCTF010000692.1 GCA_013812565.1 Pyrinomonadaceae bacterium
GCACAGTGCCGACACACCAAACGGCAAGTTCGCACGTCGTAGCCAGAAGCTCTCCGCTCCAAGCACACGCCCGAGCACTGCGTTCAAGGCCGAAACGTTGATGTTGTTTTCGGATGCGGGACGCACGCCGGTCAAGCGCATCAACTGGCGACCGAGCAGGATGGGCGCGAAAAAGGTGATATTGGCATAGCTCATGCGCTCGACTTTAAAGCCTGCGGCTTGGACCACCCTTCGCAGTTGCGGCAGACGATAACGCCTGCGGTGATGACTGACATCATCCTGCACGCCCCACAAAAACATGAAGGCGGGGACGAACAGCAGCGCGTAACCGCCGGGCCGGAGCACGCGCCGCATCTCGCGTAATCCAGCAAGGTCATCATCCAAATGCTCGACGACATCAAGCGCTGTGACGAGATCGAACAAGTTATCTTCGTACGGCAACTGCTCGGCTGCTCCCTGTTTCACTTTCTCCAACCCACGCGTGCGGCAGAAGGCCAGCGCTTCTGCCGACACGTCCACGCCTTCGACCTTGCCATACTGATTCAGCATCTCAAGATTTCCGCCGGTGCCGCACCCGACATCGAGCATGCGAGGACTACCTTGAGGCAGAGCAAGCTTGGCAATCGCTTCTTCGACAAAGCTCTCGATGATCCGTCGCCGCCCGACATACCACCAATGCGATTCTTCGACTTCATACATGACCCGGTAAGTATGCTGCTGCATCTCTTGCGGCAAAGCCACACCAGAGTTCGCAGATTCACTTGCCGTCTCTTTCATCTTGAGCATTGATACGCCCCCAGCCGCGCCAGCTATTTCGATTGTGCCAACTGATCACCACATCGCTTGCACCGATGTCGCGCCACCAACTCTCGAATTCTTCGCGCCGGATGTAGTAAGCGGTTGGCGCAACCAAATGATCGAAAACGATTGTGTGCTGCTCGCGCCACCCGAAACTTCCGAGGTGGCTTAGGTAATCATTGTAGAACAGATGCCGCGCCAGCGTCTGGCCGCGTGGGCTGTGGTTCAGCGGATTGTAGAGGAGCTTGGTTGCCGCATAAAGCGCGACGGTCGGCAGTTTCGAGAGGTGGAGCAAGGTTCGCTGGTCTATGCGCGATGTCCACTTTTCGCGCAACGGGTTCACCCAGCGCGTAATCCATTCATTGTTCTCCGCACCGTAAACCCACGCTGATAGATGTCCACCCGTTTGTACTTTGTGAGCCAGTGCGATGAATCCGCCACGCGGGTCAGGCAGGTGATGCAGGACGCCAACCGAGAACGCGTAATCAAAGATGGGACGTAGCGGGAGATTGTAGATGTCGGCTTGAATGATGTGGGCGTTTTCCAGTTCGCGCGTTGCGGCAAATGCTGAATCGACGGCACGGCTCAAATCTACTCCGATCACTGCACGCGCCCCCCACTGTGCTGCCAATCGGGTGTGACGACCTTTTCCACACCCGCCCTCAAGCACAACTTTATCTGCAAAGAACGCTTGATCAACCGGCCTGATCCACCCGAGGAACTGCTCGCGGTAGCGCTCATCTTCCTGCGTAAAATGCTGCCACTGCCAACCGAAGTTCTCAGCCGTTGCTGCCTTGTCATGTTCAATTGTTCGGACATCAACAAAGCGCGGCACGCCGCGGGTGACGGGGAAGCTTTGCAGACACAATCCACATGTCAACTCGCCTTCCAGTATCTCATCGGAAACCCCATCGCCAACACGTTCAGTCACTCCTCGCAAATGAATCTCGCCGCCGCACGCCGGACACGCAAGATACTGTAAGAGCTTCGGCTTCATAGAACACCGGAGGTAAGAGTCAGGAGACAGAATAAAAGAGATTTCCGCATTACTATGCTGTCTCCTGACTCCTGACTCCTGACTTCTCTTTCATCACTTCTTTCCTAAACCATTCGACGAAGCGCCGGATGCCGGTCTCAATCTCCGTCTGCGGATTGTAGCCGAGCAGACGCTGCGCCTTGCGGATGTCGGCAAATGTTTGTGGCACATCGCCGGGCTGTTCCGGTTGACGATCAATCATCGCTCGTTGACCCAATTCACTTTCTAACAAAGTAATCAGCTCGCGTAATTCCACTGTGCGCGATTCGCCCAAGTTGATTACTTCATAGCTGCTTGCCGTGTAGTCAATCGCGGCACGCACGCCTTGGATAATGTCGTCAACGTATGTGTAATCGCGGCGCGTTGTGCCGTCGCCGTAAACCGGGATCGGCTTGCCTTCACTAATCAACCGCGCGAACTTGTGGATCGCTAGATCAGGCCGCTGCCGCGTGCCATAGACGGTGAAGAAGCGCAGGCACACCGAGCGGATGCCGTAGAGATGCGTGTAGGTGTGACATAGCAGTTCGCCCGCTGCCTTAGTTGCTGCATAGGGCGAGATCGGCTGACGAACCGGATCATCTTCACTAAACGGCACTTTGGCGCTCGCGCCGTACACGGAGGAAGATGAGCCGAAGACAAACTGCTGAACACCGTGGGCGCGCGCAAGTTCCAGCAGGTTAATCGTGCCGTTGACGTTTGTTTCCGCATATTGCACCGGATCGAGAAGCGATGGCCGCACGCCCGCGCGCGCCGCGAGATGAACGATGCAATCAAATTTAGTTTCTGAAAAAATCCGGTTCAGGGCAGCACGGTCACGGATGTCCGTTTCAACTAAACGATAGAGACTGTTCTCCGAATGCGCGCGGACGTTGGCGCGCTTCGCTTCCGGCTCGTAGAAATCGTTGAAGTCGTCGATGACTACGACGCGCCACACGCCTTCAGCCAGCAGGTGATCTACCAGATGCGAGCCGATGAAGCCTGCGCCGCCGGTCACCAGAATAATCTTCTGCTTGTTCGTCAAGGTCACTTCTAACCGTAGCGCTTTTTACTTGGATGTTAGCTCACGCATCTTTATGTTGCGGAACCACACCTCATTGCCATGATCTTGAAGCAGGATGTGGCCTTGTTTTGCTTGGGCAAAGCCCGGAATGTTTTTGTATTTGCTCTTTGCAATCAGAGCTTGTAGTTCAGGACTGCGCAACTCGTATTCAACCAC
>JACCTF010000693.1 GCA_013812565.1 Pyrinomonadaceae bacterium
GGAATCAAGGATGGTATCCGCGTGGCGGCGAACGGGCCGCCTTCGGTCAGCAGAGCATCGAAGCGGGTTATACAGCCGAAGCGTGTTCGACCGCTTACGAGATTACCGGAAAGACCCGCTATCTCGATTTAGCCAGGGCCGCCATCGAATGGTTCGTCGGAAGAAACCGCTTCGGAACGCGTCTCTACGATTTGGCAACGGGGGCATGCACCGATGGACTAGACCAGCATGGGATGAGCATGAATCAAGGAGCCGAATCGGTGATCTGTTGCTTGCTCGGTCTGCTCGCCGTCTCGCGGCAGCACGAAAAAGAACTCGAATCGGCAGCGCTCGCAACCGTTGGCGCAAGCGCCGCTGCCACCGTGGCAGCAGGCAGCATAGATGTTATAAAAGCAAAGTGATGTGTAACTTGATGTGATCAGTAGTGACTTACTTGTCCCTTGTCGCTTGTTACTTGCCACTTGGAAATTTTTGAAATCATCAAGGCTTTTGGAGACTTAGTGGATGAAGAATAACCATTTCAAGGAGTTGTTTCGTCGCCATGAAAACAACCCGATCCTGACGGCCGCGCAGTGGCCGTATCGCGCCAATAGCGTTTTCAATGCGGGGGCGACGCGGTTGCAAAACGGCGAGACGTTGCTTCTCGTGCGCGTCGAAGATCGACGCGGCATCTCGCATTTAACGGCGGCGAGAAGCACGGACGGCATCACCGACTGGCGCATCGATCCGCAACCGACGCTGCTGCCGGACCCGGAGAACTACCCGGAAGAAGTGTGGGGCATCGAAGACCCGCGCATCACCTGGATTGAAGAACTCAAACGTTACATGGTCGCTTACACCTCTTACTCGACCAGCGGGCCGCTCGTCTCGCTGGCGATGACAAACGACTTTCGCGAGTTCGACCGCAAGGGCGTCGTAATGCCGCCGGAAGACAAGGACGCCGCACTGTTTCCCCGGCGCTTCGACGGGCGCTGGGCGCTCATCCATCGTCCCGTCTCCAATTTCCCGGCCAGCAAAGCCAACATCTGGATCTCCTACTCAACTGATCTTAAACACTGGGGCGATTCCACCGTGATGCTCGAAGCGCGCCGCGGCGCATGGTGGGACGCGAACAAGATCGGACTATCGCCGCCGCCCATTGAAACGCCCGAAGGGTGGTTGATCATCTATCACGGCGTGCGCATCACTCCGGCCGGATGTATCTATCGCTTGGGGCTGGCGCTCTTAGATCTTGATAACCCGGCGCAGGTCATTCAGCGCGGCGATGAATGGGTGATGGGGCCGGTCGAACCCTATGAGCGTTCGGGCGATGTGGGCGACGTGGTGTTCCCATGCGGCTGGACGCACAACACCGAGACAGGCGAACTGCGGCTCTATTACGGAGCCGCCGATTCTTCAATCGCACTGGCAACCGGCAACACCAATGAGTTGCTTGATTGGCTAAAGACGAATAGTTAGAGGTCAGATGTCAGATGCCAGATGTCAGTAAAGAGGCAGAACTCAGGATACAGGATAAGAGCCGTGCCTTTCCTTCTGAGTCCTGAATCCTGTCTGCACTGACATCTGGCATCTGACATCCGGCATCTGTTCTCATGCGTATAGCAATGCTGGCACCAATTTCATGGCGTGTTCCGCCCAGGCATTACGGGCCGTGGGAGCGCGTCGTGTCGCTGCTGACCGAGGGGCTTGTTGAGCGTGGGCTTGATGTCACGCTCTTTGCCACGGCTGATTCATTAACAGGCGCGCGGCTCGTCGGGGTTTGCCCCAGGCCTTATTCGGAAGACCCGCAGATTGACGCGAAGGTCTGGGAGTGCCTTCATATTTCGGAAGTGTTCGAGCGCGCCGATGAGTTTGATCTGATCCATAATCAGTTCGATTTTCTCCCGCTCAGCTACAGCAAATTAACAAAGACTCCGGTGCTGACGACGATCCACGGGTTTTCGTCGGAACGGATCAAGCCGGTTTACGAAAAATACAACCGGCACGTTTACTACATTTCAATTAGCGATGCCGACCGCGACCCGCGCCTTCAGTATGTTGCCACCGTCTATCACGGCATCCCGATGGATGAGTTTACGCTGCGGATAAAGTCGGATGAGTATCTCTTGTTCTTCGGACGCATACACCCGGACAAAGGCGCGGCTGAAGCCATCGAGGTGGCCCGGCGTGCCAATCGTCCGCTCGTCATCGCCGGAGTCATCCAGGATCAAAGCTACTATGAAACGGAAGTTGCGCCGCATGTGGACGGGGAGCGCGTGCGGTACATCGGATCGGTTGGGCCAGACCAGCGTGATGAAGTGCTCGGGCGTGCTTTTGCGCTGCTGCACTTGATTAACTTCAGGGAGCCGTTCGGCCTTAGCATGGTTGAAGCGATGGCCTGCGGCACACCCGTTATCGCGCGAAGTTTCGGTTCGATTCCAGAGATCATCAGGGATGGCGAGAACGGATTCATTATTGACACAATAGATCAAGCCGTTCGCGCGCTTGGGCAAGTGAATCAGTTGAACCGTGCTTTCGTACGCCGGAGCATTGCCGAACGGTTCAGCCGCGAGCGAATGGTTGACGAATACATACAAGTTTATGAGGAGGTGCTAAAACAGCATGCCGGAAACAAACAAACAAGAAACGTCGCCGCTTTATGACGAGCGCCCGTGGGGTTCGTTCACTGTGCTCGATGAAGGACAAGGCTACAAAGTTAAGCGCATCGAAGTCCTGCCCGGCAAGCGCCTCAGTTACCAGAAACACGCTCACCGCGCTGAACACTGGATGATGGTTGCAGGCATTGGCAAAATCACCCTTGAGGGCCGCGAAGTCATCGTGCCGACAGGTGAAACAATCGACATCCCACTCGGCGCAGCGCACCGGATCGAAAACCCCGGCGACGAGAAACTTATCTTCATCGAGATCCAGCGCGGCGACTACCTCGGCGAAGATGACATCGTGCGTATGCAGGACGACTTCGGCCGCTAAAAACAGGTTCAAGGTTCAAGGTCAGATGCGCCTTCCGGCCTTGAACTTTGAACCTTGAACCTTGAACTTTTCGAGGCGAGCATGATGCGAAGGTCGCGCACGTTCGTGCCGGATGGGCCGGTCATCACGGCGTCGCCGAGATTTGCGAAGAAGGTATAGGCGTCGCTTGCATCAAGGAAATTCTGTGCGTCGAGGTTGAGTGTATGTGCCCGATGAAGCGTGGTGCTGTCGGAGAGCGCGCCGGCTGCCGGGCTGTTGCCGTCAACTCCGTCGGTGCCCGCGCTGAGGGCGACTATCTGTAGAGTTTCGAAGTCGGATCGATGCGCTTGTCCGGTCATTTCAAAGGCGCAACGCAGCGCAGTCTCAACATTACGCCCGCCCAAGCCAGGGCCTCGTACCGGACACGCAAACTCGCCGCCGGAGATCGAACAAACAACTTGCCCGCGCCCCGCGCGCACGTACAAGTCGAGGAGTCGGGAGACGAGCATCCGGCAACCTTCAACGATGGGCTGTTCGACTATGTCGCGCTCTATCTCGACGGTGAAGCCGCGCGCATGTGCTGCCGCGGCAGCCTGCTTCATCGCGCGCTCGTTGTCGAGCAGAACGTAATGTCGGCGTCGTGAACGAACGTTATGTTCGCTCGCGCGGGTGTCCGGCTGGTTGATGGTTTGAAAGATTGACTGTGGTAGACGGGCTGCAAGTTTATAACGCTCGATCACCGAAGCTGCATCGACTGCCGCAGCGGGCGGAACAAGCGTTAAGCCCGAAGCAACATTTGCTTCATCGCCTTGATTGGTGTCTGAAATAATCAGAGTGACTTGGTGCGCGTGTGGAGCATGATCACTGAGCTTGCCGCCTTTGACTGCTGAGAAATGGCGACGCACCGCGTTAATCTCAGCGATGGTCGCACCGCAGGACGTAAGCACGCGGTTCGCTTCGCGCAACTCGGCGAGCGTCGTCTGCGCAGAGCGCGGCCACTCAAGCATGGCTGAGCCGCCGCCGGAGATGAGGAAGATGACCAGCGCGGATGCATCGGCTTGTCGGAGAAGATCGAACGAAGCTTGTGCTGCCGCAAGACTCGCTTCGTTCGGCGTCGGGTGGCCGCCCGCAAAAACGCGCCAGCGATTGGAAATGTGAAGCTCCGTCGGGACGGTTGAAACAACTCCGCCTGCGAGTTCGTCGCCGAGCACAGAGTCGAGCGCCACGGCCATCGAACCAGCAGCTTTGCCAACAGCAATCGCATAGATTGCCGAGCAAGCGCCCGTGTCAAACTCTTGATCAACGACTGTGAGCCGCGAACCCGCAAGCCGCACCGCCTCGCGTACGGCTCGCCCGGCGTCTACGCTCTGGAGCGCTTCAGTGAAGATTTCGCGCGCGGCCGAACGAAGATCCAACCCGTCATCCATTGCTGCTCAGTCCACCTTATTACTCAAAAGTGACAAGTGACGAGTAAACAGTGACAAGACAGAAGCGATGAGTGATGACTGCTTGTGCTTGAAACTCCGCGCTCTTTTTGACTTTGCTTCCCTGTCGTGAGATTAGCTGATACCGCATTCGTAATTCGTACTTACCTTTCTTGTCACTCGTCACTGTTTACCTGTCACTTCTGTATTATCAGTCTACCTTAATAAAGGAGCGCAGTTCGTTGAAGCGTCGCTCGCTGATGCCGCGTACCATCATCAGGTGTTCCACACGCCGAAAGCGGCCATAGCGTTTGCGGTGCTCAATGATGCGTTGTGCGATCTGGCTGCCCACGCCCGGCAGTCTTTCAAGATTGCCTGCGGATGCCGTGTTGATAGAGACGCACGGCTCGCTCGCTGTTTCGCTTTGAAGCCGACACGGCACAATTCCATTTCCTTTGAAAGACTCGGCACGGCGCGACGCTGTAACGCAAGACAAGCCTTCCGCAGCAATAGTGCTGCAAAAAAGCACAATGCAAACCGAGCGCTTGCTTCCCGGAGGAAGAATGCCTGCCATCTGAGTGTAAACTGGTGACGCCGAACGAGTTAGAACATCTGCCACGAGCGTGTGCAAAATGCTAGAAGTCTAAACAATTCAGGAACTTGTAACCTCAAAGAGGGGGTTTTCCACAGACTTTTCCACAGCCTCTGTGGAAAACGATGAACGCGGAACAATGAAGTGATACATGCCATCTTCTTATTCATCCTTCCGCCTTCATCCTTCATCCGTCTCAAGGTCGTCCCAATGGGCGAGGGTCTCATAGGCGCGGCCGAGCACTGAGCGGGGGCGTGCGCCATCGGTCGGACCGATGAAGCCTTCGCGCTCCATCGCATCGAGGATCGCGGCGGCGCGTCCGTACCCGATGCGCAAACGTCTCTGCAACACGGAGGTCGAAGCGCGTTTCATTTCGACGCAGATGCGTAAGGCCGCTTCAAAAAGCTCATCGCGTTCACTGCTCGTCGACCCACCGTCGTTTGCTTCTTCTTCTGATTGCGTAATCGTTTCATCATAGACCGGCTGCCCTTGCGCTTTTACGTGCGCGACGATTTTGTTGACCTCTGTTTCTTCGAGGTAGGCTCCGTGCACACGGATGAGACGCGATGTACCCGGCGGCAGAAAGAGCATGTCGCCGCGACCGAGAAGTTGTTCCGAGCCGTTGGCATCGAGAATGGTGCGCGAGTCAACCTTGGAGGAGACGCGAAATGAGATGCGCGAAGGGAAGTTGGCTTTGATAAGTCCGGTGATCACATCCACGCTCGGGCGCTGTGTGGCGAGGATAAGGTGAATGCCGACGGCGCGTGCCATCTGCGCGAGCCGCGTAATCGATTCTTCGACTTCGTGGCCGGAGACCATCATCAGGTCGGCGAGTTCGTCGATGATGATGACGAGATAAGGCAGAGGCTTCCACGGCTGCCCCGCTTCGTCGAAGTCACGAGCACTGTTGCGGCGCGTTGCCTCCTGGTTGAATCCGTCGATGTTGCGCACGCCCCACTTCGCGAGGTTGCGGTAGCGATCCTCCATCTCCCGCACCGCCCATTTAAGCGCGCTCGCCGCACGCTTCGGATCAGTGATGATCGGCGTCGCCAGGTGCGGAACGTCCGCATAGAGACCAAGTTCCAAACGCTTCGGGTCGATCATGATGAACTTTACTTCATCGGGCTTGGCTTTGTAGAGGATCGAGACCACCAGCGAGTTGAGACACACACTCTTGCCGGTCCCCGTCGCGCCGGCGATCAACAGGTGCGGCATCTTAACGAGGTCTGCCACGTAGTTTAGGCCATCGATGGTTTTGCCGAGCGCGAGCGTGAGCTTCGACTGTGACTCTCGAAACTGTCTTGAGTCAATCACCTCACGCAAGAAGATCGTTTCGCGATGGAGGTTCGGCACCTCGATGCCGACGTGCGGCTTGCCGGGCATACGCTCGATGCGGATCGATTCGGCTTTGAGCGCGAGGCATAGATCATCGACGAGACCCGTGACGCGCGAGTATTTGACGCCGGGATCGGGTTTGAATTCGTATGTGGTGACGACCGGCCCAGGGCAGATGTGCTTGATCTGGCCGGTGACGTTGAACTCCCGGCACTTCTCTGCGAGGTGCGTGGCGAGGCCGAGCAGTTCATCATCGTCTTGCTCGCGGCGCAGCGGTGCGGCGTGAAGAAACTCAAGGCTCGGCAGCTTGAAATCCGTGGGCACGGTGCGCTCCGCAGAACGCATACCGGCGGTCGCTTCCGCGCGACGGTCGCTGCGGCCGAAGCCTTCGCTCGCTGACGCCTTGTCAGCATTGGTGCGAACGACGGAAGCATCTCGCAGCATCGCTTCAACCGCTTCAACGTCCGCTGCTTGTTCATCATCTGCTGCTGTCGGTGGTGATGGTGAAGGCGCGACCGCCGTGCGTTTTGCCGGAGCGGATAATTGCTTGGTGAGTGAGCCATTTTGATTTGCAGCGACTTCCGGGTCAACCTCCTGGTCAACTTCGTTATTAGCTTCGCTGTGCGGTGGGGCGAAATCTGTTGAACGAATCGTCGCAGGCGCTTTGTAAACCGATACGATTGGCGGGACTGCCTGTGCGGATCCGCCAGCGGCAGCGGCTGATCGTTTAATCGCGATTGATGAAGCGATGTCAGGCGCGTTCGGCGGTTGCTCTGACGGAGCGGTTTCGCGCATAAACTCGGCGACGCGCTCGGCTCCAGTCTGGTCGCGCCGTTTCTTCTCCGCTTCCTGAATCTTAACTTGTTCGCCGCGCTTCGCTTGGCGCACTTCGCCGTGCTGCTGCGCCATCTCACGCCGCTTCGTCCACCATGTTTGAACTTTTTGGGGAAGGTCATAAAAGAAGGTGAGACGATGCGCGAACTCTGGAGCAAGACGCTCGTAAGCGTGGGCGAACGAGAAGTTGGTGGCAAGCAGCAAGCTTGTTGCCACCAGCGCAAGCAGCAAGACACTGGCGCCAACCGTGTGGAAGACGCCGGCTAATACCTGGGCGATGACTTCTCCGATAAGGCCGCCCGCTTGGAAACTGGCATCATGCAGAGGGCCAATCCTTGAAAGAGCCAGGAGTGCCGCCGCCGCCAGCACAAGGACGACGAGGCCGGCAACGCGCGGGAGCGGGGCATGAATACGCTTGATGCGGAAGCGCCGCCAGGCGGTAACTATCAGCAGCACCGGCACGAGAGCCGCCGCGAGGCCGAAGGTTTGAAACAGCGCGGCGGCGATGTTAGCTCCAATTGTGCCGACGAGATTGTGTATCTCATCCTGCCCGGCGGAGTTCCATGAGGGATCGTTCGGATTGTATGAGACAAGCGCGAGCGCGACCAGCAAGCTCGCGGCGAAAAGCGCTATCGCCACGATCTCGTTACGCCTGGTGTTATGCGGCGGCGTACCCGCTGCCGTTCGCGCTCGCGCACCCTCATGTGTGGTAGCCATAAGTTGCTTTCGCTACTCCAGTGCTTTCACGCTCATTTAAATCAGTGTCCCGGCTCTCATGCGGCGCGGCGCGCGAGCAAGTGAGCTTTGATGAAGTCGTCGATGTCGCCGTCGAGCACGCGGTCAACATCGCCGCGTTCAAGTTTGGTACGCGCGTCTTTGACGAGACGATAGGGCGCAAGCACGTAGTTGCGTATCTGTGAGCCAAAGGAGATGTCGGCTTTGTTGGCTTCAAGCTCGGCGGTCTCGGCGCGCCGCTTCTCAAGTTCAAGTTCGTAGAGCCGTGCACGCAGCACCTGCATCGCGACGGCGCGGTTCTGGTGTTGCGAACGTTGGTTCTGACATGACACAACAATATTCGTTGGAATGTGTGTGATGCGCACAGCGGAATCCGTTGTGTTGATGTGCTGTCCGCCCGCGCCGGTTGCGCGGTAGGTGTCAACGCGCAGATCTTTGTCGTTGATTTCAACCTCGATGGTTTCATCGACCTCGGGATAAACGAAGAGCGAGGCGAAGGAGGTGTGACGACGCGCCGCTTGATCAAAGGGCGAGATGCGAACCAATCGATGCACGCCCGCTTCGGCGGAAAGCAAGCCATAAGCGTACTCGCCTTCAACACGGAAGGTAACTCCCTTTACTCCCGCTTCTTCACCCGGCTGGTAATCCAGTATCTCGGACTTGAAACTCCGCCGCTCAGCCCACTTCAAGTACATGCGCAGGAGCATCTCGGCCCAGTCCTGTGATTCTGTGCCGCCCGCGCCGGGATGAATGGTGCAGATCGCGTTGCGCCCGTCGTTCTCGCCGGAGAGGAGCATTTCGATCTCGGCTTGACTCACCTCTTGTTCGAGTCGTTCGACCAGCGCTTCAAGCTCGCGCAAGGAATCTGTATCTTGTTCGGCGAACTCCAGGAGCACGTTCATGTCATCACGCGATGATTCAAATTGCGCTTGACGGTTGACCGTCCGCTCTAGTTGACTGCGATGTTGCAAAAGCTTTTGCGCCGCTTCCTGGTCGTTCCAGAAATCCTGTGCCGAAGCTTGCTCCTCAATGCGCGTCAGTTCCGCGCGCTTGACTGCAACATCAAAGAAACCTCCCGAGTTGTTCGATTCGTGTGCTCAACTCTTCAACCCTCGTGCGTGCGTCGTGTATCGTTAAAGCCTCAATCATCTCTTTCTTGCCTCGATAGTGTGATAGTGATGAGTTATGAGTAAGAACAAGTTTTTAACTCATCACTTATTACGGCGTGTGGTGAGCGAAGCCGCCCATATCAAAAAGCTGATCACGGCGCAGGCTGCCGGAAATACCTCACCGTAATTTGTATAGAATGTTTTGCTGTTTGAGGCGCGACTCACCGTCCAGGTGCGCGCCTCAGGAGTAAAGCTTGCGGTCGTGTCGCTGACTTCACCGCGCGGAGAGACAAAGGCGCTGATGCCTGTGTTGGTCACGCGGAGCACGGGCCGGGCCGTTTCGACTGCGCGAAAGACTGCGTTTGCCAGATGCTGTCGCATCACTGCGGTGCGTCCCAAGTAACCGTCATTGGAGATGTTAATCAGAACGTCGGCTCCCTGCGCGGCGTAGTTTCTGGTGAGAGAGGGGAACGCTGAATCGTAGCAGATAAAGACGCCGGCGCGTGCCGCGTTAAGTGAATCACCAAGTGGCATCAGGGGTAGTCGATCACCCGGAACAAATCCCCCGACGATGCCGCTCACTGCGTTAGCGCCCGGTATCCAATGAGGCAACGGTACAAACTCGCCGAACGGCAGCAAATGAATCTTATCATAACGCGCGACCGGCAGACCTCGTTCATTTATCATCATCGCAGAGTTGTGCGTGCCGCCATCGGCAGACGGCTCAAGCGAGTTGAACAGCACCGATGTTTGGTTCCTTTGTGCGAAGCGGGTTAGCAACTCGCGAAACTCCGTATCGTGCGCGTAAGAAAAGTTCATCGGCGATTCTGACCAGATGACAACTCGCGCCAGTTGCTTCTGCGTGGCTTGTTTCGCCTCCCACTTCCAAAGTTCACCTTCGCTCATCATCAAATGACGGTTGATCAGCATCGCTGTCTCCGCCGCCGACCGATTAAACTTCATCGGCACATTCGGCTGCACTGCAACCACCACTGCGATTGGTTCGCGCGTCGCAGGCAGGTCGCTCACCATTAGGCTCGAAAGAATCACGAGCGCGACGGCTCCAACCATGAGCGCGACAATCCTCACTGCGCGTTTCGTTCTCTCTAGTATCCAATAAGCGAAGGCCGCGTTAACCGCGACGATCAGAAAGCCAATTAGATAAACGCCGCCCCAGCGTGCCGCTTGAATCAACGACGGAACATAAGCTTGCGAGTAACCGATGGCGTTCCATAGCTGACCCGTGAGCGCGAAACGCGCCCATTCAAACGACGCCCACAGGAAGGGAGCTGCGACAAGCCCGCGTGTGCCGAAGCGAAGGCAGACAAACGCGAGCGCCGCGCAGCAGATGGCCGGGAAGAATCCAAGCACCAGCGCCGCAGGCACAAGCAGCGGGTACGCGATCCACGCCGGAATTCCTCCGTAATGAATCATCGAGTGCGTTAGCCAGTAGCACGAGATGTAGAAGAAGAAGGTGCCGGTGGCCCACCCCAGCACGAATGCGCGCCCCATGTGCGGCTTTCTTACGAGGGCGATAAAAAGCGGCGTGAGTCCCACCCAGGCGAGCGCCCACCAATCGAAATTGGGAAACGAGAAGATCAGCAGCCAAGCTGACAGCGCGGCCAGCGCCCACTCCATGAGCGTCGGCGCATCTACGGCCCGCGCAAGCAGTAGTCGTGCGCGCTTCCAACGGTTCTCTCTTTCTCTGCTTATGTTATTAAGAGCAACTGTGTCTTGCACGGATGTAAGTTTAACAGAGACCTTTGACTTGCGTCATCGCCCTGTCCAACTCGGCAATCAACTCAACCTAACTTATGACAGCCGCCGCAAAAGCGGTTCGCCCCGTTGTGCAAAATCGTATATCGAGTGGCGTGCACAAACAGAAAACGTCACCCTTAGAGTGACAAATTTTGTCGAAGACAAATTGTTCACAGTCCTCTTTGTTCGCTGGGCGAATACTCGCACAAAGCAGAGGTTGAATAACAGACTTCAGTAAAGCAAAAATTATCAACCGTAAACGCAGGAGAACCCGGCGGATTAGGCCGGGTTCACGTATAAGGTAGGAAGATAGGCTGGGATGCTCGGTAGGAGACTGGCGCAGCGGCAGGCCACGCTCAGAGGAGTGATGGCGGCGGGGTCACAGGCTTTGGTGAGCTTTGTGCTTGCCGGTGATAAGTAGTGCACATCATGTGCCACGGGAGAGGGGCAGTGGGCAGTAAGAAGAAAGCAGGGGGCAGTAACAGACAATGTGCTTTTCGCTAGGTCACGTCAGGCTTTTCTGCCGCCTAAGCGGGGGCGACCCATGACCCCCACTCAACTGTCGCTTCGGCGACGCGCCTGACGATTGATCATTGCCGACCGTATCCTCAAGGGCACGGCTAAATTCAACTGCCGCGCACGCGGCTCGGATAGTTGCACTCAGGAACCATTATTTGTCTTCACATCTTTCTGCCTTCTGTCCACGGCCCATTCCTCATCTACTTCCAGTAGATGCGCGCTCGTTCCCACGATGCGAACGTTGTTGTGGCCGCGTGCGATGTTCGCTCCGCTGCGCGAGCGTGCGCGCCATAGTTCGCCGCGCACAAGCACCGCGCCCTCCGGCTTAAGTGGAGTCTCGACAGAAGCAAGGCTGCCGATAAGGGCAACTTCTACTTGCGACGCTTTTCGCCGTCTCAACACCACGGCCAGCGTAGCAAGCGCGATGAGCAATCCACCCGTCGCTACCGACACTGCGGCGAAGATGAACGAGGAAGTCGGCATTCTGATAATGAGATTTGATTAAACAAGAGTTCGCCGCCAGTAAAGTGGTAAGCGGGACGGTTGCAACCCGGCAACCGTCCCGCTCGAGAGCGGCTATTAAGATGAGCTGACATGAATCGTGGATTGATCACCACGCGTGAGAAAGAGAAGCGAGCAATGGTCTGAACCGCCTCCTGACTAACCTCTGACCTCCAACCTTTTTCTCATCAAAGCTACCTCGCGCCGGTCTCGACTTGGCGAAGCAGCGCCACGGCTTCTTGGTTGTTGGTATCTATCTGCATCGCACTGCGTGCATACGTCAAGGCCATCCCACGGTCGCCGCGTTCAAGGAAAATGCGCCCGAGAAGAATGTGGGCGTCGATCAATTTGGGATCCCAGAAGATGGCCGTTCGCAGCACACTGACCGCAGCATCTTGATCGCCGCGCCGCAGGTTAATGCGACCGATTGTTAAATGAGCTTCGGCATTCATTGGCTCGACTGTGAGCGTGCGGCGTAATTCTTGCAGCGCTTCATCGTCGCGCCCAGCCTGGTATAACTCGCGCGCTTTGGTGAGCAACTCCTGCGCGGTCGTGCCTGGAGTTTCCTCCTTCTCCTTCCGTATCTTGTTGACGAGCGCCTCGTAGTAGCCGGATCGGTTGAAATTCATTAGCAGGCGCGGCGAAATTTCATTCACCGTTTGTGACTTCTGCCACTCGGTTTGCCACGTTGCGTAAGCGGGTAGATAAAGCCGCGCTTGATTGTCGGCGGCAACCGCAGCTTCGGCGCGGTTCGTTTTCTCCAGCGCCTTAGCAAACAGAAAATAGGCTTGCCCGTCTTGCGGAGTGGCTTCAATCACCGGACTTAGTTGCTCCGCCGCTTCCCCATACTTGCCGGAAAGAAAAAGCGCGTGGGCATAGTTGAACCGCGCGAGCGAATCTTCAGGGGTAGACTCCACGGCGCGCTCAAGAAATGTTAACGCTTGTTTAAGCAGCCGCGCGCGCTCCTCAGGCTTCTTCTCTTCCCGCGCGGCTTGGACGGAGATTGCGCCGACATTGTTGTAAACACCCGTCAGCGGCACATCCGCGGCGAGCGGCAACAGCGTACCGAGGGCGCTTACCAAATCTTTCATCTGCCAGTAAGCAACACCTCCGTAGAAAGCCGCTTCCGGGTAGTGTCGATCACGGTTCTGAAGCTTCGAAAAATACTCCGCCGCGCGCTTCCAATCGTACTGTCTAAAATAGAGGTGACCGAGTTCGTAGGCGGCCTGTGAATAGGTCGCTCCGGCGTTGGCGCGCGCATACTCGCGCAAGGCGTTTTGCAAATAAGCGACGCGCTTTTCTCCGTCCTCGGTCATTGCACCTTTGACATAACTCTCGAAGGCGCGCGGCGGAATCTTGGTTGTGCGCTCGACAAACTGCATCAGCGAGAAGGGAAGCGCTTTATCGCGCTGGTAAAGTATCTGGTAGGCGAGACGCCCCTGCATGTTCTGCAATGTTTGAAGTGGACCACCGAAGTTATACTGAATGGGGGACCATCGTCCGTCGGCCGCCAGTTCGCCCGTTAATCTTCCCTCGCCAACTTTGATGACGCGGGCCGTACCACTGACCTCTGCCGGAGCCTGCTCGCCTTGTGCCGGGGTGATGCTGTAAGTGCCGAGTACGACAAGAGTCGCTTTAGCCTCACGCGCGATCTTGATGGCTGTGGCACGCGACGGTAAGGTTGTGACCGGAAGGCGCAAACGCTGGTAGGTCAGTTCACGCTCATCGCTTGAGACAACAATTACGCCCGGCACATTCAAAAGCTCAGAGAGCGCGTCGGCGAAGCTCTCACCGATCCAGTTGTACTCTCTGGAAGTTGAGGTGTTCTCAAAGGGCAGCGCAATGACAACATCGTTTGCGCCGGCGGTTTGTGCGGAAGAGCCTGCGGAAATAAAGAGGATCGAGGATAGCAAGGTAACTGCTATCAGAATTGAGCGAACAAAAAGCAATTGGTGTTTCATAATATGTAAACGCTCTTGGGCCTTGGTTAACATGAAAAGGTCATCAGCGCTCTATTACCGGACCGCGCTGATGACCTTTTCGAACTCAAAGCACGAAGCGACAAAGCGCTGGAATCTTGGTATCCCGTACGGGATTCGAACCCGTGTTTCAGCCTTGAAAGGGCCGTGTCCTAGGCCTCTGGACGAACGGGACAGGATGACTTCACCGAAGCGAACTCAAACTAGCTCACATACGAGGATGTGTCAACCGCACGCGGTTCTCACGGTCAACCATCGTCGCACGAGCGCTTTGATGATCTTTCTGCGGCAAAAGGATGCGCCGCGAAACCACCCTTCGTCGTCGGTTGGCTTTTCGTAAGCTGATTTAATCGTTATGGCAACAGTTGGTCAGTCAGTGTCCCACATCAAACCTACCGGATTGTGACAGCAAACCAAATTAACTTCATAGAACCGTGACCTGGCCTTCACGCAAAACATTAACTCAGACGGCTACAATATAAATTATGCAAACATTGATGAAGGAAGACTGCGGCGAGGAAGATCGTGAGACGGAAGAATGCAACGCTACCAACCGGTTACTACAGGTGAGCACGATCTACCATGAGCCGAATGTGATGGAGTACAAACGGGGTCGTGAAATTCTCGGACGATACCCGGAGGCGACGCGCATCAAGGTTCCTTCACACTGGAACATTCCCATCCTTCACGGCAACGAAGGATCAATCGAACGCTGGACCGAGATCAAGCGCACGGTGCTTGTCCTCGGAGTTAAGAAGTCGCTGCAATGCACGCCCTACGCGCGTAGTTGTGACTTCGTTGCGCCCTCGCACGCTTCGGGGTGCGCAATGGCTTGCTCGTACTGCTATGTACCTCGCCGTAAGGGGTTTGCTAATCCGATCAGCGTTTTCGTCAATATCGAGCAGATCTGCCTCCACATCGAGCGACACGCAACCAAGCAGGGCCAGAAACCGAAAGCCACTCAAGCCGACGAGCGTTTGTGGGTCTATGAACTCGGCACCAACAGCGATTGCTCGGTTGACGCTTTGATCGGCGACAACATACGCGACTTGATTGAGTTGTTCCGCCGCCTGCCAAACGCCAAAGCGACATTTGCCACCAAGTACGTGAACCGTGATCTGCTGGGCTACGATCCACAGGGCAAGACGCGCATCCGGTTCAGCTTGTTGCCACCGCGGGTGGCGCGCGTGGTTGACGTGCGCACATCAACCGTCGCCGAGCGCATCGGAGCGATGAATGACTTTGTCGAAGCTGGTTATGAAGTAAATATAAACTTTGGCCCGGTGATCTACTATGACAACTGGCTCGAAGAATACGCCGAGTTGTTCGAGATGATCGACGAAGCGCTTTCCGCGCAGACCAAACAGCAACTCGCGGCAGAGGTTATCTTTCTCACACACAACGAGAGATTGCACGAAGTTAACATGGGCTGGCATCCGCAGGCGGAGAAGCTTCTCTGGCGGCCAGACTTGCAGGAGAGAAAGGTCTCAGAGACCGGCGGCGAGAACGTGCGTTATAAACTCAGTATCAAGCGCGGCTTGGTCGAAGACTTTTGCCGGTTGCTTACAGAGCGTTTGCCATACTGCCGCGTGAGGTATGCGTTCTGAGTTGTGCAAGTGGCAGAGATCGGTTCCGCTAGAGAGGAACTGCCTCGCCGTGGCGGTTATCTTGGTGCTGCATCCATCCGAAAAGGAACAACTGTTGACATATAAATGCTCTCAATATACTCTCTCCGCCATCTTGAAAGAGCAGGTTCACTTTGCCCGTATCCAACGTGTCTGACGACGGATTAGCTTTGTTGTTCTGCGCTTCAGTCCCTTCTGCTTTATGGATTAGCTCCATCGCCAAATACCAGCGCTGATGGAGGATCGTTGACAACGTCGCACCGGTTATAGCTTTCGCATAGTGCATCGCTTTCCTTGAAAGTTGATGTGGCTGTCAAGGTGTAACAAGGGCTCGGTGTTTAACCTTAAAACACCAATCTCAATCCGCCTGTGTCAAATAGGCTGGGGCGAATCAGCACGTATGAAGCACTCGGAGATTATTAACGCGCGCGACATTGTTAAAGGTATTACAGCAAAGCGTCTGACGCAGACAAGCAGTTGGTAAATTTTCTACACAAAAAAAGGATTTAATAGCTTGAGAAAAAAGTCGTAAGTGAGTGTATGCTGTCCGGTGTAGAAACCTATGGCAAGTATAAGTGAGCGATTCAGACGATGTTCCAAATTTTGGGGTTGAGCATATCCCCGAAAGTTTTGCTCCTTAAATTATTAAGGTAATGAGTAAAGCGTCCACTATGGTGACGTTTACATCCTGAGATTTTGCTGAGTTGAGCTGAAGGTACGTCGATGCCGCAAATCTTCCCACGCAGTACAAACGCATTATCAAAACTGAGCATTGGGGGTGGTCTCCTCCTCGCAGTGGTCGCGCTCTTAACAATCGGTGCTATTGATCGATCTTCCTACAACACTGGCGTTGGTGTTGAAATCCAGCAACCCGTGCAGTTCAGCCATAAGCATCACAGCGGTGACGATGGCATTGACTGCCGCTACTGCCACGCGTCAGCGGAGTATTCTTCGAACGCCGGCATCCCGCCCACTAAAACCTGCATGAATTGCCACACGCAGATCTGGGCTGATAGCCCGTACTTAGAGCCGGTGCGTGAAAGCTGGCGTACAAAGCAGCCGATCAAGTGGAACTATGTTCATGACCTGCCCGACTACGTCTACTTCAACCAC